>CAZGKQ010000022.1:0-10046 GCA_964526125.1 uncultured Faecalibacterium sp. | reverse complement strand
GTTTTTTTCACAAACATCAAGGAAAATTTGTGAAAAGGCATTCATATTCGCTGAATTTTGTTGTATAATGGAGAAGCAGAACGCATGAAGCGAATGAAAAAGCAGAAGGAGGCGGACACGGAGTGACAACGTTCTTGCAAACGCTGGAAACATTCTTCTGGAACGTCCTTAACCGCCCCGGACTTTCCGATATTGTCGATATTCTGATCGTCGCGATCATCATCTACGAGGTTCTGATGCTGACCCGGAATACCCGGGGCAGCGCCGTGCTCAAGGGGCTGGCCGTGATGCTGCTGGTGGTATGGCTGAGCAACCTGTGCGGCTTGACGGCGCTGAATTGGCTACTGATGAGCCTGGTCAACAACGGTGCGCTGGTGCTGATCATCCTCTTCCAGCCGGAACTGCGCAAGGCGCTGGAGCAGCTTGGCCGTGGCACACGTTTGGAATCGAAGCGGCACGACTTGGAGAAGGATGAGGCAGTACGCATCATTGATGAGATTATCCACTGTCTGCAAAACCTGAGCCGCCGCCATGTAGGCGCTCTAATCGTCTTCGAGCAGAAAACCGGCCTTCAGGACATCATTGAAAACGGCATCGAAATCGACGCGCGGATTACCTCCGGCCTGCTGGAAAACATCTTCGAGCCGAACACGCCCCTGCACGATGGCGCAGTGGTCATTCGCAACGAGCGCGTCATGAGTGCCGCCTGTATCCTGACGCTGACGGAGGCCAGTGGCATCACTCACGATCTGGGCACGCGCCACCGCGCCGCAATTGGCGTATCCGAAACGACCGATGCACTGGTGCTGATTGTTTCGGAGGAAACAGGCATCATTTCGATGGCTCGCGGCGGCAAGCTGACACGCCATCTGGATGCTAAATCCCTGCGCACCATTCTGGAAGGCATGTACGGCGAGAAGCGGCAGCATTCGCTGCTTTCTACGCTCCTGCACCGCAATAAGGGAAAGGAGGCAGCACAATGAGTCAGGCTTCGTCTCCCAAAGCCCCCAAAAAGCATGAATCCCGGATTTTGCCCGTGCTGGACATGCTTCGGCGTGTCATCCTGCAAAACTGGCCGGTCAAGCTGCTGGCGCTCCTGCTGGCGATTGTTCTCTGGGGCGGTCTGATTACGCAGGATCCGGCGCTGACCCGTGAGAAGCATTTTTCCGCCGTGTCCGTATCCATCATCGGGTCGGAATCTGTCAAGCGCAACGGTTTTATCGTCACCAGCGATTTAACCGAGCTGCTGGGCGATATTACGCTGATGGCCGATGTGCCACAGATGCAATATTCCGCCGCACAGGCCTCCAATTACAATCCCCGTGTGGATTTGTCCAAGATTACCTCTGCCGGTGAGCAGGAGCTTCGCATTCTGTCCACCAATTCCAGCACTTACGGCACGGTGACCGGCATTCAGCCCTCCACCGTCACCATTGAGGTGGAGGAATACATCACGCGCTTCCGTATTCCCGCGTCGGTGCAGACGGTTGGGACTGCGCCGGATGGGTATTATGCCGGGGATGTGACGCTTGATCCACCGATGGTCACAATCAGTGGGCCGAAATCCATGGTGGAAAAAATCGTCCGCGCTGAGGTTGTCATGGAGCTGGGCAATTTGCCAGAGCAGGAAGGCACCATCCGCAAGGCTCTACCCTACGCCCTGCTGGACGAAAACAACAACCCGATTGAAAGCAGCCTACTGGAAGTAACGAGCGAATCGGTGCTGCTGGACAGCATCGCTACGGAGCAGACCGTCTACGCCATGAAGACGTTGTCCCTTTCCCAGACCGGTCTGGTTCGCGGTACGCCCCGTGCCGGTTATGAAATCAAGAGCATTTACATCACACCTGAGAATATCATCGTCGCTGGCAACAGCCGTGAACTGGAACAGATTGACGCGCTTTACACCGATACCTTCATTGATGTAACCGGGCTGTCCAATTCGGTGAATCAGCGCATGCGCATCAACAGCGTGTCCGAATATGAATACATCAGCACCAACTACGTCAACGTAGCGGTTGAAATTGGCCCTGTGACCAGTTCCAGCAGCTACACCAATCTCGCCATTCAGCTCGAAGGATTGGAGGAGGGCTACCGCGCCTCCATGAGCCGTGCGAATGCCACCGTGATGCTGACCGGATCGCTGCTGTTGCTGGAGGAAATCGACAGCCGTGACATTCAGCTGGTTTGCGATGCATCTGGACTTGCGCCGGGCACTTACAATCTGCCGATTCTCTGCCGCATTGACGGCGACGACGGGCAGGAGCTGCTGGTGGATGTCGTTCCGCCGACGGTGAGTGTCACCATTTCGCCAGAAGAATAAGAGGCATGGCTTTATTTCAAGGAGGATGGCTCATGGATAGCTTTATCAGTGCACTGTTTTCCCTGTTGCTCGGCTGGATTCGTGGCACGGCACAATGGCTGTGGAATCTCATGAACAGCGACAGCACAGGCGGACTGATCGGTTGGGCTGTGCGCAACTGGCTTCCATTGGTCATCCTCCTTTGCATTTTCGGGATAGCAGCAGATTTTGTGGTTTATCTCATCCGCTGGCAGCCCTATCGCGTCTGGGCACGGTATTTTTCCTGGCTGCTGCCAGAAAAGCTGCGGAAAACGCCGACCGGGCGACAGCTACTTTATGCCGATGGACGCATGGTGGAGGAGGCAGTAACGCCGGAACACCCCCATCTGCTCCGAAAGGAAAAGCCGGTACAGCAGACAGGCAGCCGGAAGCGTGTCATTCCGGCGCAGAGGAGCCGTTTTGCACCCACGCAGGACATCCAGACACCGCCGCCGCTGACGCTGCACACCCCGGATCATGAAAACGAATGAAAACAGGACAGGAGGGCGGTCTATGACAGCGCTGCCTCAGGAATTTTTCACACAGATGGCGGCACAGCTGAAAGGCGAAATGGCCGCCTTTTTGCATAGCTACGAGGAACCGTATCAGCGTGGTTTGCGCTGGAATCCCTTCAAACGCGTCGATGCGGCTTACTGGCCGGAAGGGCTGCTGGAACCGGTTCCGTGGGAGCATGATGGTCAGTATCTGCACATGGAGTCCACCGCTGGTGCTTCCATCCTGCATGAAGCTGGCACATGGTATTTGCAGGAGCCCTGCGCCATGTTGCCAGCCGCCGTCCTGAATGCGCAGCCCGGGGAGCATGTGCTGGATCTTTGTGCTGCTCCGGGAGGGAAATCGACGCAAAGCGGTCTGAGAATGGCCGGAAAGGGCGTGCTGGTCTGCAACGAGCCGGTTATGGAACGCGCACGGATTCTATCGCAGAATATTGAGCGCATGGGCATTCCCAACGCGCTGGTGGTCAGCGCTTATCCGGACAAGCTGGCCGCGCTGTGGCCGGAAGCATTTGATGCCATTCAGGTGGACGCGCCCTGTTCCGGAGAAGGCATGTTCCGCCGCCATCCGGAAACGCGCGCCGAATGGACGGCGCAAAGTCCTGAAGGATGCGCCAAGCGTCAGGGCGAGATTCTGGATCGTGCGGCGGCAATGCTGCGTCCCGGCGGACGCATGGTCTATTCCACCTGCACCATGAACTGCATTGAAAACGAGGGCGTGGTGAACGCATTTCTGATGCGACATACGGATTTTTCGCTGCACGCCTTTTCATTGCCGGGGGCTGATGCACCTGACGGTATGCTGACATGCTATCCGCACCGTATGAAAGGTGAAGGCCATTTCGTCGCGCTGCTGTGCCGGAGTGGAAACGTCGATTCGCAGTGGCCACTGGCCAAAGATAATCTGCTTCCTGACAAAGCCGCCTTACAGGTGCTGGAGGCTTTTGCACCGGGGCAGCAGGCCAACGTCATGCGCTGTGGCAGCGGAAAGCCCGGCAAGGGGCGCGAGGACACCGTTACCCTCAGCTACTTGCCGGAAAGGCCGGTTTGCAGCGGCATTCCCGTGCTTCGCTGCGGCCTTCAGCTGGGCAGCATACAGAAAAAGCTCTTTGTGCCTGACCATGCCTGGGCGCTGAGCATTCATCCGCCGGAATTTCCGCATGTGGACCTGACCCGTGAGGACGCGCTGCGCTACCTGTCCGGCGAGGTAATCGCTGCCAGTGGCAAAGGCTGGGTACTGGCCTGTTATGCCGGGCAGGTGCTTGGCTGGGGGAAAATCTCCGGCGATATGATGAAAAACCACTACCCCAAGGGCTTGCGGAAGGCGCTGCGGTAAAGCTTATTCCTGCGCCCGGTGCAGCAGTGCAGCATTCCAGAGAACACGCAACAGACTGCCGACCATCATGGCGATCGCTGCGCCGAAGATGCGGAGGTTCGACAGCGGACATAGCAGTGCCATCAGTACCAGCGTCAACGCAGAAGAAATCAGCGTACCCGTCATGGCTTTTCGCTGCACGCCAAGCCCCGTAATCAGCCCGAACTGCACCTGCTGCACCGCAAAGAGCAGCGACAGCGGCGACATCACGCGCAGCAGACTGCTAAGCGCCTCCTGCTGAAAAAACAGCATCGCAAACAAATCTGCAAACAGAATCAGCATCAGGCTGCACGCCAGCCCTATTCCGGCGGCGGAGAGCAGCAGACGATGCATGGTTTTCCTCAGCGCTGTCCCGGACTGCTGCCGCGCAACAGCCGGTGTAGCCACCATGCACAGGGCACTGGTCACAATGCCGGGAATCATGACGACAGGCATTGCCATGCCATTGAGCAGCCCAAACTGCGCTACCGCTGCCGTGTTGCTCAATCCGGAGCGACGCAGACAGACAGGCAGCAAAACCGCCGTCAGCATGCGCATGCACGTCTGGCACAGGCGCGAAACGGCGGTTGGCGCAGAAAGGCGCAACAGCTGCATTTCCACCGCAGGGGAAGCGCTTTTCTCCGGCGCAACCGGACGAAAGTGCATAAAAAGCAACAGCACCACCACGCCGCCCAGCAGACCGGCCACGCCCGGCATCGCTGCACGATACGCCATGGTCATTTCCGGCAGCAGCAACAATAATATCAGGCAGGTCGCAAAGCGAACGGTCTGTTCTGCACATTCACACCATGCCGGAGAACGCATATCGCCGCGCCCGTAAAACCATCCGCTGTACACGGCACAGCACCCCATCAGGTAAACGCCCGGAAGGCTGACCCAGATGGATGGCAGCGTCCGCATATCGCCCAGCAGCCACGCAATTCCCGGCGATAACAGCATCAGCACGGGGATCAGCAGCAGCGACAGCTTTCGCACCAGCGATAGGCCACTGCGCAGCATGACCGCCTGATTCGTTCCAGGATGCGCTGTCAAGCGGCTCATGGCGCTGGGCAGACCGGCGGTAACGGGTGTCAGAGCCAGCATCGTGGCGCTGGAGGACAGCTCCATCAAACCGATGGCTTCCGCCCCCATCAGATGGGCGGTCATCAGCCGAAAACAAAACCCCAGACCACGGGTAAAAACATTGGCCAGGGTTAAAATCATCGTCTGCTTTTTCAGTGTCTGGGGCAAGAAAATCGCCTCTCTTTCCCGAAAAAGCTATGCACGCAGGGGTGTTCTCTTGCCTGTGATGACAGACATCCAGAAAAGTCAAACAAATTCGACCTGACAAACGAAAATAACCTCGCGAAAGGAACAGGCAACATGGATAAATGGGATAGTCGTTTTATGGAAATGGCGCATGTGATTGCCGGTTGGACGAGCTGCTACCGCCCCGGTCGCAGCATTGGCTGCGTCATCGTCAAGGATAAGCGCATCATGACCACGGGCTACAACGGCGCGCCTGCTGGTCTGAAAACCTGCCGTGAACGCTGCGAATGTCTGCGCGACAAGCTGGGCATTCAGTCCGGCACGCGCGCAGAACTTTGCTATGCCATCCACGCAGAACAGAATGCCATCATTCAGGCCGCCAAGATCGGCGTTTCCATTGATGGCGCTACGCTCTACTGTACGCATCAGCCATGCAGCGTGTGTGCCAAAATGATTATCAATGCCGGAATCAGCCGCGTGGTATATCAGGAGGGGTATCCGGATTCCTTTTCGCTGGAAATTTTCAAGGAGGCACAGGTGCAGCTGGAACGCTTCGAGCCTACATTGTCTCCGGAAATCAACGATGAGGAACACACGCCATGAAGGGGATTATCTTAGCCGGGGGATCTGGATCGCGCCTCTATCCCTTAACGCTGGTCACCAGTAAGCAGCTGCTGCCGGTTTATGATAAGCCGATGATTTACTACCCGATGTCCGTCCTGATGGATGCCGGAATTCAGGACATCCTGATTATTTCCACGCCGCAGGACATTCAGCGCTTCGAAAATCTGCTGGGGGATGGGCAGCAATTTGGGCTGCATCTGCAATACGCCATTCAGCCTTCGCCGGATGGACTCGCGCAGGCCTTTCTGATCGGCGCGGATTTTCTGGGGAACGAACCCGTCGCCATGGTGCTGGGGGACAACCTTTTTGTTGGTCGTGATCTGAAAACGCGATTAAAGGAAGCCGTCGTGCGTGCAGAAAGGGGACAGGCCACCATCTTCGGCTATCAGGTCGGTGACCCGGAGCGCTTCGGCATTGTAGAATTTGACGCGAACGGACAGGTTGTTTCCATTGAGGAGAAGCCGACGCATCCCAAGAGCCGCTACTGCGTGACAGGGCTGTATTTTTATGACCATCGTGCCGTCCAATTTGCCCAGACGTTAACGCCTTCTGCACGCGGCGAGCTGGAAATTACCGATCTGAACCGCCTTTATCTGCGCAGCGGCGCGTTGCATGTGGAACTACTGGAACAAGACTTGACCTGGCTGGATGCCGGGACGCATGAAAGTCTGCTGAATGCCACCACCCTCGTCAAGCGCATGGAAGAACAGCAGGGGCGAAAAATCGCCTGTTTAGAAGAAATTGCGTATCGAAATGGTTGGATCAGCCAGGATGCGGTACTTTGTGCATATGAAAAAATGAAGCAGAATCAATACGGCCAATATCTGTTGTCCGTCGTCCAACACCCCTGAAAGCACAGCATTTACACATAGGGAGATGAAATCATGACAGTTGAAATGAACACGCTCACGCCGGAACTGTTTTTGAAGCTTTACACTTCCGTTGGCTGGGAACCACCCTGCATCGCGCAGATTAAACGCGCCCTGGACAATACGCTGGCGACCTTTACGGTCTATGATGATGAGGCGCAGCCCGTCGGAATGGTCAGACTGATTGGCGACGGTGGTCTCAGCTTCTATTTGAAGGATTTTGCTGTCGTTCCGGATTGTCAGTCCATGGGCGTTGGCTCGCTGCTGATGGAAAGCGTCGAAAACTATATCCGACAAGTCATTGCGCCGGCGTGGGCGGTCAGTCTGGAACTGATCAGCACGAAAGAGGCCGTGCCATTCTACCTGAAAAAAGGCTTTGAAGTGCGCCCTTGCGAATGGGATGGACCGGGTATGTTTAAGATGATCCACTGAACAGCAGCATTTTTAGGGAGGATGACCACATGAAGCTGATGGTGACCGGTGGCGCTGGCTTTATCGGCAGCAATTTCATTTTTTACATGCTGGACAAGCACCCTGACGATCAGATTGTCTGTCTGGATCTGCTCACTTACGCCGGAAATTTTTCTTCTCTCGCATCGGTGATGAATCATCCGAATTTTCGCTTTGTGAAAGGCGACATCTGCGACCGGGAAGCGGTCAACCGGCTCTTTGAAGAGGAACACCCGGATGTGGTGGTCAACTTTGCGGCAGAAACACATGTCGATCGTTCCATCGACAATCCGGGAGTTTTTCTTCAAACCAACATCATCGGAACGTCCGTGCTGATGGATGCGTGCCGAAAATATGGCATTCAGCGCTACCATCAGGTGTCCACTGATGAGGTTTACGGGGATTTACCGCTGGATCGCCCCGATTTGTTCTTCACCGAGGAAACGCCGCTGCGCACCAGCTCACCTTACAGCAGCTCCAAGGCCGCCGCAGATCTGCTGGTTCTCTCTTATCATCGTACCTACGGTTTGCCGGTGAGCATCAGCCGCTGCTCCAACAACTATGGGGCGTATCAATTTCCGGAGAAGTTGATTCCGCTGATGATCGCCAATGCGCTGGCGGACAAACCACTGCCTGTTTACGGCGACGGTCTGAACGTCCGTGACTGGCTGTATGTGACGGATCATTGCAAGGCCATTGATCTGATTATCCGCAGGGGACGTGTGGGCGAAGTCTACAACGTCGGCGGCCACAACGAGAAGCCCAACATCGAAATTGTGAAGATGATCTGCCGCAAACTGGGCAAACCTGAAAGCCTGATTACGCACGTTGGGGATCGGAAGGGGCACGATATGCGCTATGCGATTGACCCGACGAAAATCCACGACGAGCTGGGCTGGCTTCCGGAAACCCGATTTGAAGACGGCATTCAAAAAACGATCCAGTGGTATCTGGATCATCGTTCATGGTGGGAAACCATCATTTCCGGCGAGTATCAGCACTATTACGCGAAAATGTATGGCAACCGTTAAAGCCTTCGTGGAGGAATCGTGATGAAGTTTTTTGTAACGGGTGTTGGCGGCCAATTGGGACGCGATGTGCTGAATGCGCTGCTGAAGCGCGGCCACGAGGGCATCGGATCAGATCTTCCGCAAAATTGCGCCGGTATGGACAATGCTTCCGCCGCACCCTATGTCGCGCTGGATATTACCGATCAGGAAGCAGTCGAAAACGCACTCACGGCCATCCATCCCGATGCTGTGATTCACTGCGCCGCCTGGACTGACGTGGATGCTGCGGAAGAGGCAGACAATTTTGCCCGTGTTCGTGCCGTCAATGTAGATGGCACCCGGTATCTTGCCAGCATTTGCAGGAAACTGGACTGCAAAATGATTTACATCAGCACGGATTATGTCTTCAACGGTCAGGGGGAAATGCCCTGGCTGCCGGATTGCAGGGATTATCAACCGCTGAATGTATACGGTCAAACGAAGCTGGAAGGGGAGTTGACGGTCAGTCAGACGCTGGAAAAGTATTTCATCGTCCGCATTGCATGGGCATTTGGGGTGAATGGCAAAAACTTTGTCAAAACCATGCTGAAACTCGGCAAAACCCATGATACCATCCGCGTGGTTGACGACCAGATGGGCACGCCGACCTATACAGCCGATTTGGCGCGCCTGCTCATTGACATGAGCGAAAGTGACAAATACGGCTATTATCACGCCACGAACGAGGGTGGATACATCAGCTGGTATGATTTTGCGAAGGAAATTTACCGTCAGGCGGACTATCATGTCAGGGTGCTGCCGGTGACTACGGCGGAATATGGGCTGAACAGAGCCGCACGTCCGTTGAACAGCCGCTTGGACAAAAGCAAGCTGGTGGAGGCAGGGTTTACGCCGCTTCCAACCTGGCAGGATGCATTGAACCGCTATCTGAAAGCATTGGAGGAATAAAAAGCAGATGGGACAGATCCGGATTGAAAAGCACGTTGGCGGCATCGAAGGGCTTTGCGTCATTGAGCCTGCGGTTCACGGCGATGCCCGTGGCTATTTTATGGAAACCTACAATGAGCGAGACATGCAAGAAGCCGGGATTGCCATTCGCTTTGTGCAGGACAATCAATCCATGTCTTCAAAGGGGGTGCTGCGCGGTCTTCATTTTCAGAAGCAGCATCCGCAGACGAAGCTAGTACGCACGATTCGGGGAAGTGTCTTTGATGTGGCCGTCGATCTCCGCGCCGGTTCGGCCACCTATAGGCAATGGTACGGTGCAATGTTGACGGCTGAAAATAGGAAGCAGCTCCTGATTCCGAAGGGCTTTGCGCATGGCTTTCTGGTGCTGAGCGATACCGCAGAATTCTGCTACAAATGCGACGACTTTTATCATGCCGACGATGAAGGCGGTCTGGCCTGGAACGATCCGGCCATCGGCATTGTGTGGCCAAAAGTAAAAGGGGACTACCATGGCAGCGCATCGCCCGATGGCTACGCGCTGGATGACGGAACCCCTCTCAAGCTCAATTGCCGCGATCAGCAGTGGTGCACGCTGGATCAGCTTTGCAGTGGTGCTTCATGACCCTGTTGCACCATCGTCAGTACCCCCTCGTCCATTTCGCTTACCGT
>CAZGKQ010000021.1:1327-14762 GCA_964526125.1 uncultured Faecalibacterium sp. | reverse complement strand
GCCGATGCGGAAAAGACATGCGCGAATGCTATGGATTAGATGAGAATTAGTATTAAACGGCAGCAGATTTTGAAGCATCTGCTGCCGTTTTCGTGTACAAAAATGCCATCCCCCTGGTGCAGCAGTGACTGGCCGAAAATAAAGGATTTTGATTTCAATCGCGCAACCTTCCTCGGCCAGCAAACATCCGCAAAAAACTCGACAGCAAAAAGCCTCTTTTTCGCGTCTGCTAATCAATAGCAAAGACAAAAAAGAGGCTGACATGTGACACCATTTTTGAAAAAATTTTATTTTTACGTTTCTTTAACTTTTGCGCTTCATTCTCTTGAACCGCACGACAATCCATCTTATTCTGCCAATTGCACAATTGCTCCCAGCAGTCCGGGGCCTGTATGGATGGCCAGCGCCGGGCTGACCGGGCTGATAAAGCTGGAAGCCACGTCCAACCGTTCCAACAGACGCTCGCGCAGCTTCACGGCATCCTCATAGGCCGCGCCATGCACCACGGCCAACCGCACTTTGCGCCCCTGATAGCGGCGAACCACCTCGTCCACCATTGCCGTCAGTGCATTGGAGAAGCCACGCGCCTTGCACAGCGTGTTGTACACGCCCTCTTCATTCACATAAATCACCGGCTTGATTTGCAGCAGCGACCCCAGCGCGCCTTCCACGCGGCCAATGCGGCCACCCTTGCGCAGGAATTCCAGCGTGCGAATGACAAACGTCCCCAGCTGATGCTCGCGCCGCTTTTCCAGCAGCGTCAGCACATCCTCCACCGGCATCCCGGACTGAAGCGCCTCTGCCGCTTCCAGCACCAGCAGCCCCAGACCGCAGGAAAGCGTTTTGCTGTCCACCACATGGATGCGCATATCCTCAAAATCCTCAGCCAGCAGCGAAACCATGTTGTAGGTGCCGGACAGGCTGCCACTGATGGAAATATGAACGATGGTCGTTGCGCCTTCCTCGCGCAGTTGGCGGTAAAGGAGGCTTACATCCTCCGGCAGGGGCAGCGATGTCTTGGGCAACTCGGTTTGAAGCGTTTCATAAAGCTGCTCCTGTGAAATCTCCGTTCGGTCGCGAAAATCCCCACGAGACGTGCTGACACGCAACGCCACCGTGCGAATATCGTATTCTTTGAGCTGTTCATCCGACAAATCGCAGGACGTGTCCGTCACCAGTGCAATGGTTTCATTTCCAATCTGGAACATCGGGAAACCAGCCTCCTTTCGGTTGCTGTAATATATGGTTATTCCTCAATGGTACATCCGCCAATAAATTCACGAAGCAGGCTCAGCGGAGGAATTTCCGCCAGCACGCCTTCGTCAATGTCCGGGAAATAATTCAGCGTCTTAATCAGTCGACGTGCCGCCAGATAGTTTTCGTCTTCCGGCGTGATGGCCTTGAGCAGCTCGTAGGCGTAATGGCGCAACACGGGCAACTCGTAGTGCAGCGCCGTGTTGAACATGCGATCCGCATTTTCCTGATAGGGGAAAATCCACGTTTCCTCGCCGTTTCGCACGCTGGGCCACATCGCGAGCGTTTCGCCTGGCGGCGTTGCGCGGAACTGCATGTCGCGCACAATTCGTCGCAGCAAACGCACATCCGTCGTGCGAATCCGGTTGTGATCGTCCAGATTCAGGCAGGTCAGGGCGCTGACGAAAATGCGGTACACCGCATCCGTGTCCAGCCCCTCCGACATCTGCGGATTCAGGCCGTGAATTCCTTCGATCACCATGACCTGCCCCTCGCGCAGCCGGACAGGCATGCCCTTCTCCTCCCGTTTCCCACGTTTGAAGGAGAAAATCGGCAGCTCCACTTCCTGCCCTTCCAGCAGCGCCGCCATCTGCTGGCGGAACAGCGCCACGTCCAGCGTGCTGATGGCTTCCAGATCCACCTTGCCATCTGGGCCGGGGGCAATGCAGTCCCGATCCAGATAGTAGTTGTCCAGCGAAATCACCAGCGGCTGCAATCCAATCACCGTCAGGTGCAGCGCCAGCCGCTGCGCAAAGGTCGTTTTGCCCGACGAAGATGGGCCGGCCACCAGCACAATTTTCCGGTGCTGGTAGGCAATATCCGCCGCAATGTCCGCAATCGCCTTGTCATGCAACGCCTCGTTCAAGCGCACAAAGTGGCGGAAACGCTTTGTTTCCATCAGCCGTGCCACATCCGCAGCATTGTTCACGCCCAGCAGCGCACACCAGGCCGTTGACTGGTCAAACACCGCCAGATGCTTTGGCCGATGCACATATGCCGCAGGCTTTTCCGGCTCCTTTGCGGACGGCAGACGCAGCACAATGCCGCGATCCGGCAGCCACGTCAGCTCGAACACCGGTGTCATACCCGTATGCACCACCATCGCGCCGTAAAAATATTCCCACACGCCACCAAGACCATACATCGGGAAGAACGACTTCTGCCGTCGGCGCAGCAGTTCCACCTTGTCCTGCTGTCCCTTCGCCTCGAAATAGGCAATGGCATCGTCCAGACTCCACTCGCGCTTCTCAAACGGCAGCTTCTGCGCCGAAAGCGCATGCATCTGCCGGGAAATGGCCTGCGTTTCCTCCTCCGTGACTTCATGCCCCGGCATGCTCAGCAATACGCCGCCTCCTACGCTGTAGACGATGCGCACGCGCTGTCCCGGCAGCACCTTTTCCACCGCCGCCAGCAGCAGAAAACGTACCGAACGCTCGTAGATGCGACGGCCTTCTTCCTCCTCTATCGTCAGGAGGAGCAGTTCGCCGCCGTTTTCCACCCGGTCGTTCATTTCCAGCACGCGGCCTCCCTGCTGAACGGCCAGCACCCCATCGGCATTCACTCTAAAGCGATGCAGACATTGCATCACTGTCATACCCTTTTCCAGTTCCATTTGTTTTCCCTGACACGTTACAAACACAAGCAGGCCTCCTTTCATGGCCATCAGGAATTGCCGATTTTCTCGAATCCTCTTTAATCCTCAAACGGCATGGAGGAACGATCGGCCTTTTCAAGTTCGTTTTCCAGATCAATCGGCGCGCCGTGCTTTTCTGCATATTCCGCGTCTCGCTGCATCATCTGCATTCGTTTGGTGTGAACATAGGCGACGTTGGAGGGCGAAGCCTTGCCAATCGACATGTTCAGGCGCTTCTGTCCGTCCGATTCCAGCCGGAGACGTGCACGCAGCAGCATCTGACCATGCTGCGGACATTTCGCCAGGTTGATATACTTGTCCGCCGCCTGCCGCACATAGTCGGCGTTTTCCAGCTTCATTCTCTTGCCGCAGACGGAGCAGCGCGGCTTCTGGGCATAATCGCTGGCGAAAGCTTCCTGCACCGTGGGGAACACCTCGCCCCCGGCGCGTTCGCGCTTGTCCGCATGGAACAAAGGCTTGGGCTTCTGCGGATATTTCAGCACGTCCTCCGGCTGCGGCAGTTTGGCAAAAACCAGCGCCGTGTAGTAGGCATCGTGCAGCGCATTGTGGAAATAGCGCGCCGCATCCGGCTCAATGCCCAGCATTTCCATGGCCACCTTCAGCCCCTTGCGATCCTTGCAGCCATTCACGTCCGAAAACAGGCGCTGAATGTCGCACAGCGGCGGCATCGGCTTTTTGTAGCCGAAGAAGTCCATGTTCTGCTTCAGCACGCTCACGTCATCACAGCCCCAGGTCAAAAGCGTGTAGTCCTCGCCACACCAGGCCGTAAACTGTTCCATCGCTTCCAGAAAAGTCGGTGCATCCGCCAGCTCTTCCGCACCCAGCTGCGTCATTTTCTTAATGCGCGGATGAATTTTCACATAATGCTGCGGCTTAATGGGGATGGAGATGCTGTCCACCACCTGATACTGCGCATCCACCTTCACCGCGCCAATCTGAATCATTTCAAACACCAGCCGATCTCCGATCTGGCGGAATACGGAGCTGTCATAAGACATCGGCTGGTTCCATTCCAGGTCTACCACGATATAATGCAAGGCCATCTTTCTCCTCAGTATACATCTTCGCATGCGCTCTGGCCTGCCAAGGCACCCGTCGCCCATGCGATCTGCAAATTATAGCCGCCGGTATGTGCATCCACATCCAGCACCTCTCCGGCAAAATAAAGCCCCTCAACCAGTCGGCTTTCCATCGTTGCCGGATTCACTTCCTTCACATTCACGCCGCCGCGCGTCACAATCGCTTCCTCCAGCGGCGCCAGTTTTTTCAGCGGAATCGGCAGCGATTTGAGCGTTGCGACCAGCCGCTCCCGTTCTTCTCTGGTTATCTGCGCGCAGACCTTTTCGCCATCCACGCCACAGAGCATCGGGAACAGCTCCGCCAGACTGCCCGGCAGGAGTTTTGGCAACACATTGCGCAGCTGTCGGCGGCTGTCCTCCGCCAAATCACGTTGCAGACGCGCATCCAGCTGCTGCATGCTCAAGCCGGGCTTCAAGTCCAGCGTGACGTTCACCTCTTCCAGCTGTTCCGGCAAATGGCAGGACATGGTCAACACCAGCGGCCCCGAAATGCCAAAGTGCGTAAAGAGCATTTCTCCCAGATCGGAATACAGCACCTTTTTGCCTTTTTTCATCGTCAGCGCCACGTTTTTCAGCGCCAATCCCTGCAACTGGCCGCACCAGTTGCACGCCGTCTCGATGGCAGACAGCACGCCCATGCGCGGCGTTGTCGTGTGTCCAACCGCTTCCGCCAGACGGTAGCCATCGCCGGTAGAGCCGGTCAGCGGACAGGACAGGCCGCCCGTCGCCACAATCACGCGATCCGCCGGGATTTCCGCGCCGTCCATCAGCGCCACGCCGGTCACATGGCTGCCCTGCTCGTCCTGTGCCGTCAGCAGCCTGGCCACGCGGCTTCCATAGCGCACCTGAACCCCACTTTCGTTTATCAGGCGCTGAAGTGCCCGGGTCACGTCGCTGGCCTTTTCCGTCGCCGGAAAGACGCGCCGACCACGCTGCACCACCACGGGGCATCCGGCTTCTTCAAGCAGCTGCATCATGTCCTGCGGCGAAAAGAAGGACAGCGCACTGTAGAGAAAGCGCGGATTGCGTGGCACTTCGCGCAGAAATTCATCCAGTGTGCAGTCATTGGTCACGTTGCAGCGGCCTTTTCCCGTGATGTACACCTTTTTGCCCAGCTTTTCGCCGCGTTCCAGCAAAGTCACTGTTGCCCCGGCCTTTCCAGCAAAAATGGATGCCATCATGCCTGCCGCGCCGCCGCCAATGACCACCACACGCTCCGGCTGTTCAGGAGTGCATCTCGCCATGTCCCTCTTCCTCCAAATAGACCTCGTAGGTTTCCCAGATTGATTCCAGCTGCTTGAAATGTTGCGTCAGCGCCTGTTTGCGATGCAGTCCCAACGTCACCAGCAGCGCATTAATCACGCTCAGCGGTGCCGCCAGCGAATCTACGAAGGAAGCCATATCCGTCCGGGCTGTCAGTGACAAATCCGCAATTTCCGCCAGCGGCGACATGGGGCCATCGGTGATGGCCACCACCTGTGCGCCACAGCGTTTGGCAAAGCGCATGGCTTCCAGTGTGCGCGTGGAATAGCGCGGAAAGGAAATGCCGATGAGCACATCGTTTTCGCGCAGCTTGATGATTTCCTCAAACACATCCGTCGCGCCGGAGGAAACCAGATGGACATTATCAAAAATGTAATTCAGATAATAGCCCATAAACTGCGCCAGCGGTGCCGCCGAGCGCAATCCCATCACATAAATCGCATTGGCCGACAGCAGACGCTGCACCACCTCGTCAAACACCTGCTGTTCAATCTGTTCCAGCGTGTTGCGCAGATTCTGCATGTCACTTTTCAGCACCGTTGTCAATGCAGCTGAAGGGGCAATATCCGTGGACATCTCAAAGCGCTGATTCGTCGTCAACCGATGGCTGACCAGTTCCTGCAGGGAGCGCTGAAGCTGCGGATAGCCATCATAGCCCATCGCGGCCGCAAATCGAACCACCGTCGATTCGCTTACCCCCACGCTTTCCCCCAGCCGACTGGCCGTCATGAAAACAGCCTTGTCGTAATGCTCCACAATATATTGTGCAATCTTCCGATGTCCCTTGCTCAGCCGCTTTCCCGACTGATTCAGGCGATCGATCATATCCTGCATATCCTGCATGGTGATTTCCTCTTGCTTTCCCCATCTATCCGCACTGGTCTGCACCAATGCCCTCCCTCATTATACGGGAAAAGGCATTGTTTTGCAAGTACAATCCGCATATAATGCAGATTTTTCCCCTTTTTACCGCGTTCTTTTCCAGAAATGGAGCAAATATTGCGTTTCTGCCGTTGTTCACAGCTGCCCCAGACAGACCGCCAGCAGCAGCATAACCGCCAGGAACATCAGATTCAGCGCCGTAAACGTGCCGAAGAAGCGTCCCTTTTTCGCTCCGGCGGACGCACCGTAGAGTCGGAAGGAAATCAGGCTGGCCAGCGAAGCAATCAGTGTTCCCAGACCGCCCAGATTCACCCCCAGCGCCAGCGACTGCACTTCCTGCGTGAAGGGCGACAGGAGCAGACAGGCCGGCACATTGCTGATAACCTGACTTGTCAGCAAGGCGGACAGCATCGGAGCGCTGCTCATCATCTTTTCCAGCCAGAGGCGAATCGGCTCACAGGCCTTGATGGAGGCCACAAACACGAAGAAGCAGACAAACGTCGCCAGCAGCGTATAATCCACCTGATGCAACGTCTGTCGATCCAGCAGCACCACGCCAGCCAACACGGCCACTGCCAGCCACAACGATGCCATCACCTTGGCAATCGCCAGCAAAGCCAGCACCACCAGCACGGCATACAGCAGCTTCTTTTCCCGGGGAACCGCCTGTAGCGCTTTCTTTTCCGCCGTTTGAAGGCGCTGCTTCGGCAAGCGCAGACACAGCAGCAGCGCCAGCGCCAACGCCAGCAGGGCATAAGGCAGCAACAGCGTCACGAAATCTGCTGCATTCAGCCGTCCCGTTGTGTACAGATACAGATTCTGCGGATTGCCAATGGGCGTGACCATGCTGCCCAGATTGGCCGCAATGGTTTCCAGCACCACCGTCCAGATGACCGTTTTTTCGCCGCTGCTCCGCAAAAGCACCAGCGTCAGCGGAACAAGCGTCAGCAGCGCCACATCATTCGTCACCAGCATGGACAGCCCAAAGCACAGGCTGACCAGTCCCATCGCCAACCCCCGAACGGTGTGAATCCGCTGCGTCAGCTGATCGCTGAGCTGATCCAGTACACCCATCCGGCGCAGCCCGGACACAATCGTCATCAGCGAAAACAGCATCAGCAGCGTTCCCGTGTCAATGCCCTCCACATGCGCCCTGCACGGCGGTGTCAGCAAAAATGACAGCAGCGCCGCCAGCAAAGCCGCCGATAAAACCACCTCGCGCCGAAAATACGCCCCGATTTTCTTCAGCAACCTTCATCATCTCCGATGTCTTTTCTCGCCATCCGCATTTTTGCGGCAGTCCCTTTCGCAGAACTGCCGCAATGTGCCCTATTTCCATTAAATATAGCTGTTAAAGCCTTTGCGCGGACGACTTTTTCCTATCGCCAGTACTTTCCGTCCAGTTCGCGATACTGGATGGCCTCCGCCACATGCACCGTGTCAATGGTCTGGGCGCCGTCCAAATCGGCAATCGTTCTGGCGACCTTCATGACGCGCCCGTAGGCACGCATGCTCATGCCCATGCGCTCCACCGCCATGTGCAGCAGATTGGTCGCCGCCGGGGTCATGGGGCAGTATTTTTTCGACAGCGCTGCATTCAGCTGCGCATTGCAATGAATGCCGTCCTGTGCATACCGTTCCTGCTGAAGCGTCCGGATGCGCCGCACCCGTTCGCCCACTTTCGCGGAGGATTCCGCCGCACCGCCTTCGCTGATTTCCTTCACCGGAACCGCATCCACCTCAATCTGGATGTCAATACGATCCAGCAAAGGCCCAGATATTCTGTCCAGATAGCGGCGAATGTCCTTGGGCGAGCAACGGCACTTTTTCGTCTTGCTGCCATAAAAGCCACAGGGGCATGGATTCATGCTGGCTACCATCATGAAGCTGGACTGATACTGCGCCTGATTGTGGATGCGCGTCACATTCACGATGCCATCTTCCAGCGGCTGGCGGAGCGCTTCCAGCGTGTTTCGGCTGAATTCCGGCAACTCATCCAGAAACAGCACGCCATTGTGTGCCAGAGAGACTTCTCCCGGTTTGGCGTTGGAGCCACCGCCAATCATGCTGGCCACCGAGGCGCTATGATGCGGCGCGCAGAAAGGTCTTTCGGCCATCAGGCCGCTGCCCGGTGCCAACCGTCCGGCAATGGAGTGAATGCGCGTTGTTTCCAGCGATTCCTCAAAGGTCAGCGGCGGCAGAATCCCCGGCAGACATCGTGCCAGCATCGTTTTGCCAGATCCGGGCGTGCCGACCATCAGCAGATTGTGTCCACCGGCCGCTGCCACCTCCAAAGCCCGTCGCGCACCAGCCTGACCCTGCACCTGTGCCATATCCACCGCACATTTCACGCTGGCCACCACATCGCTGTAGCGTCGCTGCTCCTGTACCGTCAGTCGTGCCTTGCCCTTGAGATGGTCGACAACTTCCCTCAGGGTTCGCGCCGGATAGACGCGCAGGTTCTGGATGCAGGCGACCTCCTCCGCATTGCCTTCCGGCAGAATGATCTCCTCAATACCTGCCTCGCTGGCGCTGATCACCATCGGCAGCGCTCCTCGAACCGGGTGCAGCGAGCCATCCAGCGACAATTCCCCCAGCATCAGCACATCCGTCAAATCCATGCCCTCCATCTGTCCGGAAGCCATCAGGATGCTGATGGCAATGGGCAAATCAAAGGCCGGGCCTTCCTTTCGCTGATCCGCCGGTGCCAGATTGACCGTCAGCCGCGCCACCGGCATGGTGAAGCCACTGTTGACAATGGCCGCACTGACACGGTCACGGCTTTCCTTGACCGACGCATCCGGCAGTCCGATGATTTCCAGCGCCGGAAGGCCTGTTGCCGAATACACCTCTACCTTGACTGCAAAGCCGCTCACGCCACTCAGGCCATATCCCAGCGTTCGTGCAAGCATGTTGCCAACCCCTTTTCGTTTGCGTTCGCATTCCGATTCCTTCTGATTGTACACCACTTCCCTGCAAATTACAAGCGAACAGCGCAATTTCCGGGGCAAAGCGGCTGTTTTCGGCGAAAAAACCGTCCTGTTGTCCCTTCCGATAGCTTTTTTCCTTTTCCCAACGCAAAAAGCTTTCTTTTCTGCGCCATCCTGTGTATAATAAAAGCGTCCTTTGGCGGATGATTCCCCTGTGACTGAAAAAAAGGAGGCGCAAACGATGGCTTACCGTCTCGTTATTTGTGACGATTCTCCGCAGGATCGCGCCTATCTACAGACGCTAGCCACGCGCTGGGCAGAGGAGCGTCATGTGGAAATTGACCTTGCGCTTTTTCCCTCTGCTGAAGCGCTGCTGATGCAAAACGCCCAGCAGCACTGTGACATTCTGCTGCTGGACATCGAAATGGGGCAGATGGACGGCGTGACGCTGGCAAAAACAGTCCGTCGCACCAATCAGGCCATGCAGATCATTTTCATCACCGGCTATTCCGACTATATTTCCGAAGGCTATGAGGTGGCCGCCCTGCATTATCTGATGAAGCCGGTTCAGCCGGATCGGCTCTTTTCGGTGCTGGATCGCGCGGTGGAAAAGTGCCGGGCAGAGGAACGCTGCCTGAACCTCGACCTTTCCGGCGAAATCATCCGCATCCCCTTCCACGACATCACCCATGTGGATGTGCAGAAAAACTATGTCACCGTCCACACGCTGGCACACACGGCTTCCGCGCCCTGCACCGTCAAGCGCACCCTCTCCGACATCGCCAGTCAGCTCGACGACCGGTTTTTCCGCGTTGGACGCTCCCTGTTGCTCAATCTTCACTGCATCCGACGCGTCACGCGCACACAGGTCATTCTTTCCGACGGCACGGCGCTTTTCCTGCCACGCGGCGCGTATGATGCCCTCAACCGCGCCATTATCGAACGCACATAATTCATGCAACGAGGTAATCAGCCATGTTTTCCTTTCTGAACCGAAAAATTGATGAGCGCCTCGCCGCCTATCAGCGCGAACTGGTGGATATTCACTACCGCGAGGTGGACAACATGTACCAGCAGGTTCGCGCCTGGCGGCATGACACGCGCAATCACCTGCAAATTCTGAAAATTCTGGCGGAAAAGGGCGACCTGGACGGCGTGCAGCGCTATCTGGACGAGCTGGATCAGGATCTGCTCAGCATTGAACCGGTCGTGCGCACGGGAAACAGCATGGCCGATGCCATCCTCAACAGCAAAATTTCGCTGGCACAGTCGCGAAAAATCTCGGTACGCGTCGATGCGCAGATTCCCTTCCAGCTCAAAACCTCCGACCTGGATCTGTGCGTCATTTTGGGCAATCTGTTCGATAATGCCATCGAAGCGTGCATGCCGTTGCCGGAGGAGGAGCGTATGATTCGCGTCTACATGACCATGAAAGGAACGCAGCTCTACATTTCTTTCATCAACACAACCGCCGTCAAAAAGCAGCCCAAACAGGGCAATCGCTTCCACAGCACCAAGGGAGAAGGGCACGGCTTCGGTCTGCTGCGCATCGACAACATCATCGCCCGGCAGGACGGGTATCTCAACCGCAGCAGCGAAGATGGGGCTTTCAGCACGGAAATTCTGCTGCCGCAGTAAGCCCATTTGCGTTTCGTCCCCTGTTTTTTGCGACTCGTCCCCCAAATGTCCCCGGGGACGATTTTTTGTGCTATGATACATTTTGAGGTGAAATACATGAAAGACTCAGGAAAGAAGACGAAACCTGTTTATTCCGTCCCCAGCAATGTCTGCTTCATGATCCGCACCGCGTGGCGCTCGTATAAGAGCGTGCTAGTGATGCTGGTCATTGTGGCGCTGCTCAGCGCCGGGGAAACCGTGGCACAGATGCTGGCCACGCCCTTGCTGCTGAAAACGCTGGAATCCGATGCCGGTTTGCAGCAGCTGCTGGGCACCATTGCGCTAATCGGGGCAACTTTGATGCTGCTTTCCGGACTGCACAGCTATTGCCGCACGAATGCGCTCTATGGGCGTATCGCCGTGCGCAGCAAGCTGCTGATGCAGGTGGCCGGTAAATTTTCCGGCACTTCCTTCCCCAACACATTGAAACCTGACTTTATCAAGCTGCTAGATAAGGCTCAGCGTTCTGTTGGCAGCAATTCTGAGGCCAGTGAGGCCGTCTGGACGACGCTCTGCACGCTGCTGGCCAATCTGCTGGGGTTCGCTGTCTATCTGATGCTGCTTTCCGGGCTGCATCCGCTGCTGATGCTGGTGGTGCTCGTTTCCTCCGGCGTGGGCTTTTTCATCAATCAGCGCCTGAACCGCTGGGAGTATGAGCATCGCGACGAGGAGATGCAGCTCTGGCGTCCCCTGAATATCGTGCAGGAAGTCGCCAAGCGCCCCTTCGCTCCCTACGGCAAGGACATTCGCCTGTTTGGCCTTCGCCCCTGGCTGGAAGATGTCTGGCGTGCGGCAGATGCGACGCTCTGCGCCTTCAACCGCCGCCTTGAGAAGCACTATCTCTGGCTGCATGTGGTCGATCTGCTAACCACGCTGTTGCGCAACGGCGTGGCCTATGCGTATCTGATCGCCCTGACGCTGCGCAACAATCTGCCCGTTTCCGAATTTGTGCTGTATTTCTCCGCCGTCAGCGGTTTCTCCTCGTGGATTTCCGGCATTCTAACGCAATGCGCCACGCTGCACACGCAGAGTCTGGATTTATCCACCCTGCGCGAATTTCTGGATTATCCTGAACCATTCCGCTTTGAGGATGGGGAGGATGTGCCGTGGAAGCCGGGCGATCCCTGCGAGCTGGTGCTGGAGGACGTTTCCTTCCGCTATGACGGTGCGGATGCGGATACCATCCGCCATCTTTCGCTGACGCTGCATGCCGGTGAAAAGCTGGCCATCGTCGGCCTGAACGGTGCTGGCAAAACCACGCTGGTCAAGCTGCTCTGCGGCTTTCTTGACCCGACGGAAGGGCGCGTGCTGTTTAACGGCCATGACCTCCGGACGCTGAACCGGCGGCAGTACTATGGCCTGTTTTCCGCCGTATTCCAGCAGTTTTCGGTGCTGGACGGCGAAATCTCCATGAACGTGGCGCAGACGCTGGATGATGTGGATGAGGAGAAAGTGAACCGCTGTCTCGCCCTCGCCGGACTGACGGAGAAGGTCGCGTCGCTGCCGGGTGACATTCATGCCCACATTGGCCGCAACGTTTTTGAGGACGGCACGGAGCTTTCCGGCGGCGAAACACAGCGGCTGATGCTCGCCCGGGCACTGTACAAGGATGGACCCATTCTGGCGCTGGACGAACCGACCGCCGCCCTCGACCCCATCGCCGAGGACGACATCTACCAGAAATACGCCAGCATGGCCAGCGGCAAAACATCGCTGTTCATCTCGCATCGTCTGGCCTCCACGCGCTTTTGCGACCGCATCATCTTTGTTGCGGACGGCACCATTGCCGAGGAAGGCACGCACGAATCGCTGATGGCAAAAAACGGCCGCTATGCAGAGCTGTTTGAAGTACAGAGCCAATATTACCGCGAAGGAGGTCAGGAACATGAGCAGCCGTAAAAAACAGCCCAACGAAACAAGCGCTCAAGAGAAAAATCCCACCCTGCGCCAAACCTACACCCGGACGCTGCGCGCCCTGAAAATCTGGCACGGGCTGAATCACCGTTATCTGCCATCCATTATTCTTGCTCAGCTGTTTGCCGCCCTGGAAACCTACGCCATCATTTACTTTTCCGCCCGGATTGTCACGGAGCTGGCCGGAGCGCGTGACCCACAGGCACTCACCTTCTGGGTGCTGCTGACGCTGGGCATCACGGCGCTACTCAAGCTTTGCAACAGCCTGATTATCCGCTGGCAGTCCTATGAAACGCGCATTGCCAACCAGCGCTATTCGCAGATCTACCTTGACCGCTCCTTCACGCTGGATTATGCCGACGCGGACGATCCCAAAGTTCGCGACCTGTACAACCAGATTCAGCAAAGCGAAAACTACAGCAACTACGGTCTTTATCGCGCCATCTTCAACTTCCAATATCTATTTTCCGGCCTGATGATGCTGTTGGGCGGCGTTCTGCTGTCCGTCACGCTGTTTTTGTCGCCTGTGACCGCCCCGGAGATGCAGTTTCTGAATCATCCGCTGGTGTCCATCGGTGTGGTGCTGCTGTTAGGGCTGACCGCCGTTGTTTCGCCGCAGTTCACCAATCAGGCCAGCATGTTTGATGCGCAGCTGGCCGATCAGGCTCGTTTCGGCAACCGCGTTTTCAGCGCAGTCGGCTTTTCAGCCTTTGATCGAGATCGCAGCGCAGACCTTCGCTTCTACAATCAGCAGGAAAACATCAACCAGAAGCTGCTCTGGC
>CAZGKQ010000021.1:0-1227 GCA_964526125.1 uncultured Faecalibacterium sp. | reverse complement strand
GCAGACCTTCGCTTCTACAATCAGCAGGAAAACATCAACCAGAAGCTGCTCTGGCGTTATCCGGTCTTCTTCCCCGGTGGCATCTACGCCAAAGCGGCGAAGGGAAAGGTTGGTCTGCTCATTGCCGCCACCCCCATGACTTCCATGCTGCTGACCGGCCTGATTTATCTCTTTGTCTGCCTGAAAGCGCTGGGCGGCGCGTTCGGCATTGGCGAAGTGACGCAGTATATCGGTGCCGTGACCAACCTGTTCGGCGGATTGAGCAATCTGCTGGAAAGCTGGGGCTTTCTCCGTGCCAACGCGGCCTTCCTCGGCACGCTCTATGAGTATCTGGACATTCCCAGCAAAATGTATCAGGGCAGCCTGACCACGGAGAAGCGCAACGACCGCCAGTACGAGGTGGAATTCCGCAATGTATCCTTCCGCTATCCGGGCAGCGATACCGATGTGCTCCAGCACATCAACCTGCGCTTCCACATCGGCAGCCGTCTGGCCGTGGTGGGACAGAACGGCAGCGGCAAAACGACCTTCATCAAGCTGTTGTGCCGCCTCTACGACCCCACTGAAGGGCAGATTCTGCTCAACGGCATTGACATTCGCAAATATCGTTATGATGACTATCTGGCGCTATTTTCCGTCGTCTTTCAGGATTTCAAGCTCGTTCCACTGACGCTGGGGGAAAACGTCGCGGCCAGCACCCACTACGACGAAGCGGCTGTTCGGAAATGTCTGGACGATGCCGGTTTTGGCGAGCGCCTTGCCAGCCTCCCGGACGGGTTGAAAACCTACTTGTACAAGAACATGACGGAAAGCGGCGTGGAACTTTCTCAGGGCGAAGCGCAGAAGGTCGCCATTGCCCGGGCGCTGTACAAAGATGCCCCCTTCATCGTGCTGGACGAGCCGACGGCCGCCCTTGACCCCATCACGGAGGCGGAAATATACAGCCACTTCAACGGCATTGCCGGGGACAAGACCGCCGTCTACATCTCCCATCGCCTGTCCTCGTGCAAATTCTGCGACGAAATTGCCGTGTTCGACCACGGGCAGATTGTCCAGCAGGGTTCCCATGAGACACTGCTCGCGCAGGAAGAAGGCAAGTACGCCGAACTCTGGCATGCTCAGGCGCAATACTACGAATAAAAAAGTTATCCACATTTCATCCAGACAACCAACAGGCGCTGATGCAGACTCTTCTCTGCACCAGCGCCCGTTTTTGTTTGCCCGTTT
>CAZGKQ010000020.1:0-14883 GCA_964526125.1 uncultured Faecalibacterium sp. | reverse complement strand
GACACAGGAGGTGAGCCTATGGACGGCGATAGTTGCTGTAGACAGATGCTGCGGCACTCCCTTTTCCGCACGATAAACCACCATCACCGCTGTCTGTATGCCGCCTCGGGTTGCATGCAGCGCTGAAGAATCCTTTTCTGCGCCATTTTTTCCTGATTTTTCAGGCAGCGCAGGTGTTTTGGTGTTGTCGTTATTCATGCTGTTGTGGAATCGTTGGGACAATCGTCCGGAATGCCGTTGTCTGTTCAAGCCATGTCGCGCCCACCATTTTGTTCAGGGTGCGCAGGATTTTTCAGCGCTGACAGCGGCTTTTTGTGTTGCCGGAAAATGATTTTTCCTGCGTGCCTTTTCCCTTTCAAATTTGTACAAGAAGGAGGCACAAACCATGCGCATGAACACCACTCCCCTGACAATGACCACTTTGCCCGATTTCTCCCCGGAAATTGTGCAGCTGCTCAAAAGCAACCGGACGCCCCGGAAAATGCAGGAGCAGCTCAACATCTACCACGAAAAGGACATCGCCCTGACGCTGCCCGAATTGACGCAGGAGGAGCAGCAGCGGCTTTTCCGACTGCTTTCGCCCCAGCAATTTGCCGCCGTGCTGGCCTATACAGCCAGCCCTGACGACTACTTTGCTGCCCTGACCCCTGCCCAGCGCAGAGATGTCCTCTCCTGCATGGAGCCGGGCAATGCATCCACGCTGTTGCAATCCCTGAAGCAAAGCGAGCGCGAAATGCTGCTTTCCTCGCTCCCGGCACAGGTGCAGCTGGAAATCGGGCTGCTGCGCTCCTTCCCGGAGGATGAAATCGGCAGCCGCATGTCCACCAACTACATCACCATCCCGGAAAACGCCACCATCAAGCAGGCCATGAACTGCCTGATTCATCAAGCGGCGGAAAACGACCACATTTCCGTGCTTTATCTGGTGGACGAGGCCGACATTTTCTGCGGTGCCATTTCCCTGAAGGATCTGATTATTGCCCGGGCGGACACGCCGCTGAAGGACATCACAACCTTCTCCTACCCCTACCTGTATGCCCGAACCGCCATTGCGGACTGCCTTCCCTTCCTGACGGAATACGCGGAGACTTCCATTCCCGTGCTGGACGATGCGCACCATCTGTTGGGCGTGGTGACGGCGGAAGATGTGGCCGAGCTGCTGGGCGACGAGCTGGAAGACGACTACGCCAAGCTGGGCGGACTTTCCTCCGGGGAGGATTTGTCTGAACCGCTCATGCAGAGCGTCCGGAAGCGGCTGCCGTGGCTGTGTATCCTGCTGGTACTGGGGCTGGGTGTTTCCGCCGCTGTCGGGCTGTTTGAGGGCATTGTTGCACAGCTCCCCGTCATCATGTGCTTCCAGTCGCTGATTCTGGACATGGCTGGCAATGTAGGTACGCAGTCGCTGGCCGTTGCCATCCGCGTGCTGATGGACACGCAGCTTGGCCGCAGGCACAAAGTTTCCCTCGTCTGGAAGGAAGCGCGAATCGGACTGCTGAACGGCTGTCTGCTGGGGCTTCTGTCGTTTTTCGTCATTGGCGGCTATCTGTGCGCCACGGGGCATGATGCTGCGTTTTCCTTCGCCGTTTCGGGGTGTCTGGGCGTTGCCATGCTGCTCGCGATGCTCGTCTCTTCGCTTTCCGGCACGCTGATTCCGATTTTGTTCCAGCGTCTTGGCGTTGACCCGGCAGTCGCCTCCGGGCCGCTCATTACCACGGTGAATGATCTGATTGCCGTGATTTCCTATTATGGCCTTGCGTGGCTGATTCTGCTGCAAATCATGCATCTGGTGTAAATCATTCATGCTGATAAAGTTTTTGCGCAGCTCACACCTGGCGAGCTGCGCAAAAATCATGGTTTAATTCCTTTATCACTTCACAAACGCCGCGTAAATCGCGCGGATGGTCTCCTCGTAGTCCGCATCGTCCACGCCGACGATGATCGACAGCTCGCTGGAGCCCTGGTCAATCATGCGGACGTTAATCCCGGCCTTGCTCATGGCGGAGAAGAGACGCGCCGCCGTACCGCAATTATGCACCATACCGCGGCCAACCGTGGCAATGATGGACATGTTATCATGCACCGTGATCGTGTCCGGATTCGTCTCATGCACGATTCGGGAAATGATTACGTCGCGGCTGGCGGCAAACTGCTCACCCGAAACGACCACGCAGAGCGTGTCAATGCCCGTGGGCAGATGCTCAAAGGAGACATGGTTTTCCTCAAACGCCTGCAACACCTTTCGGCCAAAGCCCAGCTCGCTGTTCATCATCGCCTTTTCAATGCTAACGACGGAGAACCCCTTACGGCCGGCAATGCCGGTGATGGTGGGATGGGAATCCTCGTGGGGCGCGTTCAGGCTGATAATCGTGCCGGGATGCGCCGGGTCGTTGGTGTTGCGGATGTTGGTGGGAATACCGGCCTTATGCACGGGGAACATGGCATCCTCATGCAGGACGGATGCGCCCATGTAGGACATTTCGCGCAGTTCCTTATAGGTAATGGAGCTGACTTCACGCGGATGCTGCACAATGCGCGGATCCGCCATCAGCACGCCGGGCACGTCCGTCCAGTTCTCATAGACGCTGGCTTCCACCGCGCGCGCCACAATCGCGCCCGTAATATCCGATCCGCCACGGGAGAAGGTTTTCACCGTGCCATCCGGATAGCTGCCAAAGAAGCCCGGCACCACGGTCGGTTCGCCATCCGCCAGCCGCGCGGCCATGAGCGCGTTCGTTTCTTCCGCATCGAACGCGCCGCTTTCGGTGAATTTAATCACTTCTGCCGGATCCAGGAAGCGCCAGCCCATATAATTGGCCAGCAGAAGGCCATTCAGGTATTCGCCGCGCGATGCGCAATAATCCGCATTGGCACCGGCCTCAATCTTTTCATTCACCTCATCCAGCGCTGCGCCGAGATCGACGGTCAATCCCAACTCTTCGGCGATGTCCATATAGCGTGCTGCGATCAGGTCAAAGGTATCCTGATAATCCTCACCGGCTGCCTTTTGATGATAGCAGCGATAGAGGAGATCCGTGACCTTATCGTCGTCCTTAAAGCGGCGACCCGGTGCGGAGGGAATCACATACTGTCTTGCGGAATCCATCAGCAGGATATCACGCACTTTGCGGAACTGTCCTGCATCAGCGAGGGAACTGCCACCGAACTTTGTTACGATCTTTTTCATATATCCTCCCGGCGCATTCCGACATGAGTTGGAATGATTCTGGTCTTTTTTTGAGATACGTCTTTCATGATAGCTGTTCCGGGGGCGGTTGTCAACCGCGCTGCGGAAAAAAATACAGCTTTTATACGATATTGGATAAGGAAAAAGCAGAAAAAACGCATCTTGTGAGGGAATTTTGAAGTACTAGAGTGTCTGTTTCCTTTGCGACTGGCATGGTCTGCTGCTTCAAAGGGGCTTTCCGGTCGCCCCCTTGACCCCTTCGGCTTCGGCTGACCCTTTGCCACTTCCTGAGTTTGTCAGATTCAGAACGATGTTGTTCACAGCGGATTGCCGAACACGTCCGTTCGGGGCAACAGCTGCGCGGTCTGGCGCAGACGTTCAGCCAGCGCGGTGTAGCGCTTCATGATGTGGTTGTTTTCCACCATCATCTGAATCATGTCCTCCCGACCAACCAGCACCACCATCTCTCGCGCGCGAGTCAACGCCGTGTAAAACAGGTTGCGCGTCAGGAGCATTTTAGGGCCATTGACGACGGGCATGACGACGACGGGGAATTCGCTGCCCTGGCTCTTGTGGACAGATAAACAATATGCCAGATCGAGGTCTTCCATTTGCTGCGAGACATATTCCGCGTCCTTTTCTTCATCAAAACGCACGGTCAGGGTGTGATTTTCCGCATCGGCATGCGTCACAAAGCCCACATCGCCGTTGAACACGCCTGTGCCATCCTCCCAGCCGGAAGGCGTTCTTCTGCGCCACTCCATCTGGTAGTCGTTGCGCGTCTGCATCACCTTGTCGCCTACGCGGAAGGTCGTTTCGCCGTAGACGACGCTGCTCTTCCCCGGTGCCGGAGGATTCAATGCTTCCTGAAGCCGGGCGTTGAGCGCCTGTACGCCGCAGTCGCCCTTCTTCATCGGTGCCAGCACCTGTATCTCGCGCACGGCTCTTTCGCGCCAGTCCGCGCCGTATCGGCGATATTTAGGCAGACGCTTCGCCGCCAGCGCCACAATCGTTTCCGCCGCCGCCATCAAGTTGACCTGCCGTTCAAAAAAGAAGTCCGTGTTTTTTTCGTTCAGCAGTGGCATCTGACCCTCGTTGATGCGGTGTGCGTTGGTGACAATGCGGCTCGTTTCGGACTGGCGGAAAATATCCGTCAGGTGGATGGAGGGAATCACGCCGCTTTCCAGAATGTCCCCCAGCACATTGCCAGCCCCCACGGAGGGCAGCTGATCGGCATCGCCCACCAGAATCAGGCGCGTTCCCGGCGCCACCGCGCGCAGGAAGGAACGCATCAGCATCATGTCCACCATCGACGTTTCATCCGCAATGATGCAGTCGCCCTCAATCGGTTCATCCTGATTGCGGCCAAACGTGCCGTCGTCACCGCCATATTCCAGCAGTCGGTGGATGGTTTTGGCCTCGCGGTGCGTCGCTTCGGTCATGCGCTTGGCCGCACGTCCCGTCGGCGCACACAGCACCACCTTCCCCTCCTGTGACAGAAGGCTGATGATGCACTCAATAATCGTCGTTTTGCCCGTTCCGGGGCCGCCGGTAATGACCAGCAATCCTCGGCGCAGCGCCATCATGATCGCCTCGCGCTGTCTCGGACTGAACAAAATCCCCCTCCGCTCCTCAAAGCGGTCAATTTCGTTCTCCGCATCCATCGCGCAGGACGGCACGGTGGATGCCATCAATTCGCACAGGCGCGTTGCCACTTCACGCTCTGCACTGTCGTAAGCCGGAAGATACACGCGCTCTGCACCTTCTTCACCCGTCACAATCAGCTCGCGCAGCAGCTGCATGCGCTTCAGGTGATGCTCCGGCAACGCCTGCGATACTTCCAGCAGCTGCGCACAGCGCTCAATCAGCTCCAGCCGGGGCAGATACACATGTCCCATGCCCATGGCCTGCTCGCGCAGCACATATTTCAGCGCCGCACAGATGCGCCCCTCGCTGTCTGCCGGAATGCCCATCGCCATGCCGATCTGATCCGCCGTTTTGAAGCCCACGCCTTCCAGATCTTCGCAGAGCCGATAGGGATTGGACTGAATCACCGCCTGCGTTCTTTCGCCATAGAGCTTGCTGATTTTCATCGCCAGATTGGCGGACACCCCGTAGGTTTGCAGGAAGACCATTGCTTCCCGCGTTCCCTGCTGCTCCTGAAAAGCTTCCGCAATCTGCCGCCAGCGCTTTTTGCCCATGTTCGGCACTTCCTGAAGCCGCTCGGGATGTTCGCTGAGGACAGTGAGCGTCTCCTCACCAAAACAGGCAACAATGTCCTTGGCCGTTTTCGTGCCTACGCCCCGAATCACGCCGCTGCTCAGATAGCGGACAATGCCCTGAAGGGTTGTGGGCTTCTGGATGGCGACACTCTGGCTTTTGAACTGCCGACCATACTGGGGATGCTCAATCCATTCGCCGGTGAATACAGCGGTTTCCCCGGGGGAAAGCATGGGCAGAATTCCGACGACGGTGGTCTGCTTTTTGCCGAATTTGACGCTGATGACAGAATAACCGTTTTCCGCATTGCGGTAGATTGTGCCTTCAATGCTGGCTTCCAGCTGCTCCATTGGCTCACTTCCTTTCCATACGAATACCAGTATAACACTGTTTTGCAGAAAAGGAAATGGCTTTGTGCTGAATTCCAGCACGAAATGCCGGAAGAAAGTTTTTGAAACTTTATGAAAACCATCCGAAAGATGTTGACAGAACATTATCAAAGTGCTATGATAGCAATATCTTCGTAAACTCATGCTTTTATGAAACCATCTTATTAACATCAGGAGGAATGAAACATGCTTCAGGGTAAGGTAGCCATCGTGACAGGCGGAACGCGCGGCATTGGTCTGGCGATCGTGCGCGTTTTCCTCAAAAACGGCGCGAAGGTGGCGCTGTTCGGCAGCCGTCAGGAGACGGTGGACAAGGCGCTGAATGCGCTGCATGCTGAAAATCCCGATTGGGACGTGATCGGCCTGGCGCCCGATCTGACGACGTATGCCCCGGTGAAGGCGGCCATTGACGAGGTCGTGGCGCACTATGGAAAATTGGATATTCTGGTCAACAACGCCGGTATTTCCGCGCGCGAACCGTTGGCGGACTACGATCCGGATGCCTTCAAGAAGATCATGGATCTGAACGTGGCGGCCGTGTTCAACGGCTGCAAAGCCGCGGCGGAGCACATGCGCGAGCATGGCGGCAGCATCATCAACACCAGCTCCATGGTCAGCCTGTATGGTCAGCCCAGCGGCGTTGGCTATCCGACGAGCAAATTCGCCGTGAACGGCATGACGAAGAGCCTGGCGCGCGAACTGGGACGCAGCAACATCCGCGTGAATGCGGTAGCTCCGGGCGTGACGCGCACGGACATGGTGGCGGCGCTTCCGCCGGAGATGGTGGCACGCATTTCCGCCCCGATTCCGCTGGGACGCATCGGTGAACCCGAGGAAGTGGCGAATGTGTTCCTGTTCCTCGCCAGCGATCTGGCCAGCTATGTGACCGGCACGGTCGTATCGGTGGACGGCGCAGCGCAAACCTGAGAAACTCAATCTTTTCAGCCCGGATGGTGGCAAACGCCGTCCGGGCTGCTTTTTTTTGACACACAAATTCATCTTCCGCCAGAACGTCGGTATTTTTCTTGCAATCGCCTGTCACCTGTGGTAAAATGAGCTTTGGTCTGTACTTTTCCCTAAAGGAGTGCATCATGAGTAAAGTCTGTATTGACGTTCAGGACGTCTCTTTCATCTATGAGGATGCGCCGGAAGCGGCGCTGGATCGGGTGTCCATGCAGGTGCAGGAAGGTGAATTTCTGGCCGTGCTGGGACACAACGGTTCCGGCAAGTCGACGCTGGCCAAGCTGCTCAACGCGCTTTATCTGCCCACAGGCGGCCATATCACCGTCTGCGGCATGGATACCCAGTCGGAGGACGATTTGTGGAACATCCGCCAAAAGGCCGGGATGATCTTCCAGAATCCCGATAATCAGCTTGTGGCTACCGTCGTCCGGGAGGACGTAGCCTTCGGGCTGGAAAACCTCGGCGTACCGCGTGAGGAAATGATCCGCCGCATCGACGCGGCGCTGAAATCCGTCGGCATGAGCGAGCATGCGCAGGCCGCGCCGCACATGCTTTCCGGTGGGCAGAAGCAGCGCATCGCCATCGCCGGGATTCTGGCCATGCAGCCAGCCGTCATCATCGCCGATGAGGCCACCGCCATGCTCGACCCGGCCGGGCGGCAGGAAGTGCTTTCCACCATCCGCGCCCTGAACCGCGAAAAGGGCATCACCGTGGTCTGGATTACGCATTTTATGGAGGAAGCGGCGCAGGCCGACCGCATCCTTGTCATGCATCAAGGCAAGGTCGCGCTTCAAGGGCGGCCACGCGAGGTATTTCCGCAGGTGGAAAAGCTGCGCGAGCTGCATCTGGACGTGCCGCACATGACTGACCTGGCTCACACCCTGCGCCGGGACGGTCTGCCCCTGCGCGACGATATTCTGACCGTGGATGAAATGACACAGGAGGTGTTGACGCTGCTATGTCCCTTGAAGTAAAACATTTGACGCATACCTACAGCGCCGGCAGTCCGCTTCAGTCCACCGCCGTGCATGATGTCTCCCTGACCATTGAGGATGGGGAGTTTGTGTGCATCGTCGGCCACACCGGCAGCGGAAAATCCACCCTTGTGCAGCACCTGAACGGTCTGCTCAAGCCCACATCGGGACAGGTGCTGGTGGACGGCGAAGATTTGAACGGGGAGCATGCGGATCGCCGCCGCGTCCGCCAGAAAGTCGGGTTGGTCTTCCAGTATCCGGAATACCAGCTCTTTGAGGAAACCATCGCGAAGGACATTGCCTTTGGCCCGAAAAATCAGGGATTGAGCGAGGAGGAAATCGACCGTCGCGTTCGCCGCGCCATGGCACATGTGCATCTGGATTATGACAAATATGCCGAGCGCAGCCCCTTTGACCTTTCCGGCGGACAGATGCGTCGCGTAGCCATCGCCGGTGTGCTGGCGATGGAGCCGCGTGTGCTGATTTTGGACGAACCTGCTGCCGGGCTGGATCCCCGTGGGCGCGACCGGATTTTGACCATGTTGCAGGAGCTGCATCAGGAGGGCAATGTGACCATCGTCATGGTCAGCCACAGCATGGACGACTGCGCCCGGCTGGCTACGCGGATGATCGTGATGAGCCATGGCGAGCTGGTCATGACGGACACGCCGCGCAACGTCTTCCGCCAGGTGGAGAAGATGGAAAGTATCGGCCTGGGCGTGCCGGAAGCGGCGCAGCTGGCGCACCGGCTGCGCCAGAAAGGGCTTTCCCTGCCCGATGACCTCTACACCCCAGAGGAGCTGCAAACGCACCTGCTGCGCCTCTGGAAGGAAAAGCAGGAACAGGAGGCGGCAAAAGCATGAACATGAATATCACGCTCGGCCAGTATTTTCCCGTGGATAGCTTTGTGCATCGCCTTGATCCACGCACCAAAATTCTGCTGACCATCCTGATGATTGTGGCCGTCTTCATGGTGCATTCGCTGCTGGGCTATGGGCTGCTGCTGGCGTTTGTCTACCTGTGCGCCCATCTGGCCAATGTCCCCTTCAAAATGCTGCTGCGTGGCATCAAACCTCTGCGCATCATCCTGATATTAACCTTTTTGCTCAATCTGTTTTTCTCAAACGGCACCACGCCGCTGCTGGACTGGTGGATTTTCCACATCTCCCGGGAGGGGCTTTCGCAGGCCGTGCATTATTCGCTGCGTCTGGTCTTTCTGGTGCTGGGAACATCCCTGATGACGCTCACCACCTCGCCCATTGCCCTTTCCGACGGCATCGAGCTGCTGCTTTCGCCGCTCAAGCGGCTGCATTTTCCGGCGCATGAGCTGGCGATGATGATGTCCATTGCCCTGCGCTTCATCCCCACCCTGATGGAGGAAGCCGACAAGATCATGAAGGCGCAGATGGCTCGCGGTGCTGATTTTGAAACGGGCAACCTGATTGCCCGGGCTAAAGCCATGGTTCCCCTGCTGGTGCCGCTGTTCGTCAGCGCCTTCCGCCGCGCCGGGGAGCTGGCGATGGCCATGGAGGCGCGCTGCTATCATGGCGGCGACCATCGCACGCGGCTGCGCAAGCTGGAAATCACGCGCAACGACTTTTACGCCTGGGGTGCCATGATCGTGCTGCTGCTGCTCATTGTGGGAGAAGGGCTGCTCGTGAGCGCCATCGGAACCCTTCTGTAAGTGCCATTTTCCCTGACGATAAATTGTGTAATTTTAAGGAAATCAACATGCGACGCATTCTGCTGACCATTGAATATGACGGAACCGCCTACAGCGGCTGGCAGCGCCAGCAGAACGGCCTTGCCGTGCAGCAGGTGGTGGAAGAAGCGCTTTCCCGTGCCACGGGTGAAACCATCGTCATCACCGGAGCAAGCCGGACAGATGCCGGCGTTCACGCGCTGGGACAGGCTGCGCATTTTGACACATCCTCCTCCATTCCGCCGGAAAAGTATCCTTTTGTGCTCAATACCATGCTGCCGCGCGATATTCGCGTGCAATCCGGCCGGGAAGTGCCGCCGGGCTTTCATGCGCGCTTCATGACCTGCGGCAAGCGCTACACCTATCGCATCATCAACAGCCGCCACGGCAGCGCCCTGCGCCGCAACAGCCATGCGCATGTGCCTGTCGCGCTGGATGCACAGGCCATGCGCGAAGCCTTGCCGCTGCTGCTGGGGACGCACGATTTTGCCGCCTATCAGGCTTCCGGCGGCACGGCAAAAACGACCGTGCGCACCATCCGCATGGCTGAATTGACCGTCCACGGTGACGAGCTGCTCCTGACCATCGAGGGCGATGCTTTCCTGTACAACATGGTGCGCATCATCGCCGGTACGCTGATTGAAATCGGCCAGCACCGGCGCAATCCCCGTGCCTTTGCCGAGGCATTTGAAACGCTGGATCGCCTGTCGCTGGGCGTCACTGCGCCGCCGCACGGGCTGGAACTGACGCAGGTTTACTACCCCGAGGAAGCCTTTCTCTTTCCCGATGCCATCCGCTGGCACGAGGAATAACGGCACTTCTCACAATCGCCCCTCAAGCGCTTCAATCGGAAATCGGAGGCTTTCCTAATGTTACGACTCGATTCCCTTTCCCTTCCGCTGGACTATACCCCGGAGCAGCTGCAATCGCTGATTCTCCGGAAGCTCAAATGCGCTCCGGAGCAGCTTCTGCGCACCACCCTGCTCAAAAAGGCGGTGGATGCACGCGATAAAGGCAACGTGCATTTTGTGCTGAGCGTCGCCGTGCAGCTCCGGGATGAAAACCGTATTCTTGCCCGGCTGCGCCCCGGCACGGCATCCGCCTATGCTTTTCCCAAGCCGCCGTCCCTGCCGCAGGCCACTTTTGCGCAGCGACCGGTTGTGGTCGGCGCTGGCCCTGCCGGACTCTTTGCCGCCCTCACGCTGGCGCGCGCCGGTGTGCGCCCCATTCTGCTGGAACGCGGCAAACCGGTCGAGGAGCGCAATCGTTCCATTCAGGCCATGCAGACGCAGGGCATCCTCGACCCCGAAAGCAACGTCCAGTTCGGCGAGGGCGGTGCCGGTGCCTATTCCGACGGCAAGCTGACCACGGGAACGAAATCTCCCCTGATCCGCACGGTGCTGCAAACCTTCGTCGATCACGGCGCGCCGGAGGATATTCTCTACGCCGCCAAACCGCACGTTGGTACGGATCTGCTTCAGGGCGTTGTGCGCTCCATGCGGCAGGAAATCATCCGTCTGGGCGGCGAGGTTCGCTTTGATACCCGGCTGACCGGTCTGCTGCTGCGTGGCGAGCATCTGGAAGGTGCCACCATCCAGCATCACGGCCAGACGGAGGAGCTGCTGACCGACACGCTCATTCTGGCCATCGGCCACAGCGCACGCGACACCATGCAGATTCTCTTCCGCCAGGGCGTGCGGATGGCACAGAAGCCATTCGCCATGGGCGTACGCATTGAGCATCCGCAATCGCTCATCAGCCAGAGCCAGTACGGAAAGAGCTGGACGCACCCGGCGCTTTCCGCCGCAGATTACAAGCTGGCCGTCCACACCCCGGATGGTCGCGGCGTTTATACCTTCTGCATGTGTCCGGGCGGCGAAGTGATTGCCGCAGCCAGCCAGCCGGAAGGCCTGTGCGTCAACGGCATGAGTCTGCACGCGCGCAACGGCCAGAATGCTAACAGCGCGCTGCTGGTCGGCGTTCGCCCGGAAGATTTCGGGGATGACCATCCGCTGGCCGGTTTTGTCTGGCAGCGCAGTCTGGAACAGGCCGCTTACCGCGTCGGTGGCAGCGGCTACCGTGCACCGGTTCAGCGCGTGGAAGATCTGCTTTCCGGTCGCGCCACACAGCGTCTTGGTGATGTGCAGCCCAGCTATCGTCCCGGCGTAACTCCGGCGGATCTTCGCGCCTGTCTGCCGGATTTCATCATTGAGGATCTGAAATTTGGCATTCGCCGGATGGATGGGCAGCTGCGTGGCTTTGCTCATCCTGATGCGCTGCTGACGGGCGTGGAGACGCGTTCCTCGTCGCCGGTGCGTCTGCCACGCGATCGCGATACACTCATGGCCGAGCAGATTCACGGGCTTTATCCAGCCGGTGAGGGTGCCGGATTTGCCGGTGGCATTGTTTCCGCCGCCGTCGACGGCATTCAGACGGCGCTCTCTGCCCTGTCTGCCCATGCATAAAACGCTTCAGGATTTCGCTTCCAAATGCATTTTATTGAAGGAGGAATTTCCCCATGTCCGTCAAAGAAAACTTTCTCCGCTACGTTCAAATTGAAACAACCTCCTGCGAAACCAGCGACACCTGCCCTTCCACCGAAGGCCAGTGGACGCTGGCACGCCTGCTGGTGGATGAGCTGCACGCGATGGGCATCGTAAACGCCCATGTCGACGCGCATGGCTACGTCTACGCCACCATTCCGGCCAAGGGCGATCATCCGGCGCGCGTCGGCCTGATTGCGCACATGGACACGTCCGATGCCGTAAAAGGCGCGACGCATCCTGTCGTCATTCCGAATTACGACGGCCAGGGCATCACGCTCAAAAACGGCGTGGTTATCGACGGTTTCCCCTTTCTGGAATCGCTGGCCGGGCAGGAGCTGATCGTCACCAGCGGCGACAGCGTTCTGGGCGCAGACGACAAGGCCGGTGTGGCGGAAATCATGGCGCTGTGTGAGCGCCTGACTGCTCCCGATGCGCCGGAGCACTGCACGGTCTGCATCGGCTTCACGCCGGATGAGGAAATCGGTCGCGGTGCCGATCTGTTCGACGTGGCGCACTTTGGCGCGTCCTACGCCTACACGGTGGACGGCGGCGCTGTGGGCGAGCTGGAATATGAGAATTTCAACGCGGCCTCCTGCCAGATCACCGTCCACGGCGTGAGCATCCATCCCGGCAGCGCCAAGAACCAGATGCGCAACGCCGCCCTGATGGCGATGGAGTGGAACGCCATGCTGCCGCCCCACGAAACACCCTCCCACACCTGCGGCTATGAAGGCTTCTATCACCTGACGCACATGGAAGGCGACGAGGAACTGGCCGTGCTGCAATACATCATCCGCGACCATGACGCGCAGACCTTTGACGCGCGAAAAGCCACCGTGCAGCGCATCACCGACTACCTGAACGACAAGTGGGGCGCTGGCACGTTTGAATGCGTCATTCAGGACAGCTACCGCAACATGCGCGAAATCATGGAGCAGCACATGGACGTGATTGACAAGGCGAAAGCGGCGTTCCTGTCCTGTGGCGTGCAACCGCTGATTATGCCCATTCGCGGCGGCACAGACGGCGCGCGCCTGTCCTACATGGGACTGCCCTGCCCCAATCTGTCCACCGGCGGCTATAACTGCCATGGTCGCCGCGAACTGGTGACGGTGGAAGGCATGGAGAAGATGGTGGACGTGCTGGAAAGCATCGTCCGGAATGCATAAAAAAACACCGAAAAGGGGCTGTGAAAGCGTTGAATGCGCTTTTGCAGCCCCCTGTTTTCAATTACAATATCCAACAGGTTTTTTGGCAAAAATACGACGGCATCGTATTTTTGCCGCTTACCATCCTGTACTTTCCTTACTTCTGTTCCTCCACCGGCGGAACCATCTCCGCATATGCCTTCAGCCTTTCCGGCGTGCTGGTGTAGTAGCGAACGTCCCTGTTCAGTGCAGCGATGGCGGCCATTTCTTCCGCCGTCAATGAAAAATCGAACAGCGCGAAATTTTCCCGGATGTGATCCGGATTTTTCGAGCCAGGAATGACGATATTTCCGCTTTGCACATGCCAGTGGAGGATGATCTGCGCGGCGGATTTGCCGTACTTCTTCCCCATTTCAGCAAACAGCGGCTCGTCCAGCAACGCCCTGTCGCCGTGTCCCAGCGGATACCACGACTGCGCGGCCATCCCGTTCCGGTGCAGGAAGTCCTTCAGCGCCGTTTCCTGATGATACGGATGCAGCTCCGTTTGCAGCACGGTTGGCCGGATTTCGCACTCGCGCAGGATTTCTTCCATCTGGACTTGCGTAAAATTGGACAGTCCGATGGCTCTGACCTTGCCTTCCCTGTAGGCCTTCTCCATCAGTCGATAACCGGCCATGTAGTTCCCAGCCGGCTGATGAATCAGCAGCAGGTCAATGTAATCGGTGTCCAGCCGACGAAGGGTTTTGTCCACCGCATCCGCATCCTCATAGAAGCTCGGCCACAGCTTGGTTTCCAGAAAAATTTCCTCCCGGGACACACCGGACTGCTTCATGCCGCGCCCAACGGCCTTTTCGTTGAGGTAGGCATTGGCGGTGTCAATCAGACGGCAGCCACATTGCAGCGCACACAGCACCGCCGCTTCCGCCTCATCCGGCGAAAGCAGGAAAGTGCCAATACCGGCCATCGGCATCTGAACGCCATTGCTGAGCGTCGTGTATTCCATCGTCCTCATCTCCTTACACGTTTTTGCCCATTTCGTAGGCTTCCGTCATGGCGGAAGTCGCTTTGACCTTGCCCGACTCATAGACGCCACCGGCAATCACCACGCCCTTTTCCACCGCGCCTTCCACGCAGTCCGCATAGCCGCGGAAACACGCCAGCGTTGTGTCGGCAGAAGCAACTTCCTCGTCCGCCATGGTGACGATGTAGTAGAATTCCTTGTTTTTTACCTCCAACCAGCGCGCCACCGTGCGGTCAATCACGGCCTTGAGCTGTGCGTCAATGGAGTAGAAGTAGACGGGGCTGGCCAGCACCAGCACATCCGCATCAATCATCTTCTGCAGCACCTCAGCCATGTCGTCCTGGAAGACGCATTTGCCCTCATGATCGCGGCAATGATAGCAGGCCACGCACGGGTGAATATTCTTCGTCGCCACGCGGATTTTTTCAACCTGATGGCCGTTTTCCTCCGCGCCACGTTGGAACTCGTCACACAGGATGTCGGAATTGCCGCCCATTCGGGGGCTGCCGGAGAGAATCAGTACCTTCTTGCTCATCTTTTTTCCTCCCATTCTTATCTGCATTCCAGCAGAATCTGATAGATTTCGTCATGCGTCAGTTTTTTGCAGCAGCCTGCGGAGAGTAAAGCTGTTCATGAATCACCCCTCCTGTTCGTTTTGAAGGCCATACGCCCTGTCACCTTTGATTATACCTTACGGTTGTTACTATCGGTCAAGCGTTTTTTTCGGAAATCTTGC
>CAZGKQ010000019.1:13434-15101 GCA_964526125.1 uncultured Faecalibacterium sp. | reverse complement strand
GTGCTGGCCATCTGGGTGACGGCCATGACCTGTCAGGCTGTGATTGGCCTTTGGGCAGCCTTTGGTGGCCATGCCGTGTTCAGTATGCGTGGTACCTGGTATATCGGCATGAATCTGGGGGATCATCGGCTGTATCTGAACGCCTATGTCACGACGGGTGCCGTGAAGCTTGGCATGACGGTGCTGCTGACCGTATTGCTGGGGCTGCTGAGCCGAACGCGCCGGGCGAAAGTTCTCTGCGCAGCGGCGGCGTGTGTGCAGGGCGCGGCGTTGGCGCTGACGGATTGCCGGACGGCGTTTCTGGCGCTGGGTGTGGCGCTGGGACTGGGGACATGGCTATGGCTGCGCCAGAAAAAGCCGGGGAAGCATCAACTGCTGCGCCTGCTGGCCTTGATGGCGGTCATGACGCTGATGTGCTATGGCAGTCTTTCAGGCTTTTTGACGCTGACGGCGCCTGCGATTCAGGAAGGGCCGCTGGATAATCTGAACCTGCTGGAACTTCCGGTACATATGCTTTCGGGTGCGTCCGCCGAGGAAAATGTGGCGGATGCGGCAGAAGAAGATGCGGTGAATGGCGACAATGCCGTTGCGCATCGGGAAATTGACCCGTCGGATGTGTTCAATGGCCGCAGCGCCATCTGGCGCGGTGCACTGCGATTGCTGCGTGCCGAGCCGAAACTGCTGCTGACGGGAACGAGTGCGCCGCTGGCCTCGGCGATGATGAATTTGTATACAGACCCCGGCACGAAATTTTTCCAGCACGCGCACAATCTGTATTTGCAGGTGCTGGTCTGCTGGGGAATTCCGGGGCTGCTGCTGCTGCTGGGCGGCGTGGGACGATATGGGCTGTGTGCTGTGCGGCTGATTCGACAGCAAAAGCCGCTGTGGATGAGCTTTTTGGCGGCGGTGGTGCTGTATCTGCTGATTTGCGAGCTGGTGGACTGTTTCACGATGCTGTCCACCGGGTCGCCGATGCTGTATTTCCTGTGCCTGTTGCTGGGCGCGGTGGAAACGCTGAGCAAAAAGGAGCAGAAGGCATACTGACGGCATGTTCAGGGAGGAAAACGCATGGTGGAGGTTATCATTCCGGCGTATAATGCGGCGGCACATCTGGAACGGGCGGTCAGCAGCGCACTGATGCAGCCGGAATGCCGCGTCATTCTGGTGGATGATGGCTCGACGGATGGCACGGCTTCGCTGTGCGAGGAGCTGTCACAGCATCCCCGGGTGCAGGTACTGCATCAGCGTAATCGGGGCGTTTCTGCGGCGAGAAATGCCGGAATGGCAGTGGCCACGGCGGAATGGCTTCTGTTTCTGGATGCGGATGACGAACTGATTCCCGGCAGCGTGGGCAAGCTACTGGCGATGGCGCAGGATGCACAGGCGGTTCAGGGAATGCTGGTGCGTCCGGGCGAAAGGCGACGGGAGAAAAGGCAAACGTCGGCGCTGTCCGGCCGGGAAGCGCTGCGGCAGTGCCTGAATCATCCAACGGCGCACCTGCATACGCATGGCTGGCTGCTGCGAAGGGACATCTGCACCGAAACGTTTGATGAAGCGCTTCGCATGGGCGAGGATGGCGAGTGGATGCTGCGCGTGCTGTCGCAGGTGCAGGAGATTCGCTTTCTGCCGGTGGAGACGTATTGTTACCATCTGCGCGCGGATTCCAC
>CAZGKQ010000019.1:11257-13334 GCA_964526125.1 uncultured Faecalibacterium sp. | reverse complement strand
AAGGTGTACACCGTGACGCGGCGCAGCAGCGATATGCAGCGCTATTATCACGAAATCAGCGCGTTTTTTCAGGCGCATGGCGATGAATATGACATCATCTGGGACAATGAGTGCATGTTTAACGACATGACACCGCTGAAGCTGGCGGCACGCTACGGCATTCCGATCCGCATTGCCCATTGTCATAATCCGCAGAATATGGATAAAACGGCCATTGGGCGCGTGCAGGGCTTCCTGCATCGGGTGAATCATCACCAGCTGAGCCGGTATGCCAATGTGCTCTGGGCGTGCTCGGAGGACAGCGCCAAATGGGCATGCCCGGCGATGGACATTCCCTGCAATGTGATTCCCAACGCCATTGATGCGCAGAATTTTCGCTATGATCCGCAGGTGCGCCGGGAGGTGCGCGAACAGTATGGGCTGGAAAACTGCCTTGTGGTTGGGCATGTGGGACGGCTGCAATACCAGAAGAATCAGACCTTCCTGCTGGATGCGTTCCGCCATCTGCATGAACGCGAACCGAACGCGCGGCTGGTGCTGGTGGGCGATGGCCCTGACCTGACGGAGTTGGAGGCAAAGGCTGTCACGCTGGGCGTGGAGAGTGCCGTGCTGTTCCTGGGCGTTCGGGACGATGTGAACCGTCTGCTTCAGGCATTTGACCTGTTTGTGATGCCGTCTCATTTCGAGGGCTTTGGCATGGCGGCGCTGGAAGCGCAGGCGGCTGGTCTGCCGTGCCTTCTGTCCGCCAATGTGCCGAAGGAAACGAAGGTCACGGAGCATGTGGAATTCCTCGCGGCGGAAGATCCGGCCATCTGGGCGGAACACATGCTGAACATGCTGGAAGCGCATTATCCGCGCCGGGACGAAACGCAGGTGCTGGCTGAGGCCGGATACGACATTGCGCAGGCCGCCGAGCGCCTGACAGCGCGCATGGAAGCGCTGATGGAACGCCGGAGCTATCAGCGGCGCTTCCTGATGACCTCCCACACTGCGGCGGAAGGCGTACCGGCCATGAACAAGGCACGGCAGGACGTGGAGAAAATTGCGCAGGATATGGGCTATGCGCCCTTTGTGCTCCGTGCGCCGGACAGCGCCAGGGGAAACGTCTGGCAGACCATCAAGGGCGCGGCGCTGGTGCTGAACGACTGGATCAGAGCGTTTGTCCACATGCGCCACGGGGATCTGCTGTTGCTGCAATACCCGTATTTCCCGGTCAAGGCGTATCCGGTGGCGCGGCTGGGGCTGCATCTGCTGCGCTGGAAGGGTGTGCAGACGGTGGCGCTGGTGCATGATCTGGATTCGCTGCGTGCCATTGGCGGCGAGGCGGCGAAGGCCAGCGATCAGCTGCTCCTGCCCGGCTTTGACCAGCTGATTGTCCATTCGCAGCGGATGAAGACGTATTTGCAGTCGCAGGGAATAAAGAAGCCGATGATTGTGCTGGAATGCTTCGACTATCTGACGGAAGCGGACATGCCGGAGCATCAGCGCAGCCGCTGTGTGTGCATTGCCGGAAATCTGGATAAAGAGAAGAGCCGGTATTTGAAGGACATCACGAAAGTGCCGCTGGAATGGCAGCTGTACGGCACGAACTGGCCGGGCAGCACGTCTAACCGCGTCACCTTCCACGGGCAGATTGAGCCGGAAACCCTGCCGACGCAAATGAAGGGCATGTTCGGCCTTGTCTGGGATGGCGATGCCATCAAAGGCTGTAATGGCCGCTATGGTGCGTATCTGCTGCTGAATGCGCCACATAAGCTCAGCGCCTATCTGGCCGCCGGGATGCCGGTGATTGTTAACCGCTACGCCGCTGTGGCGGAATTTGTCCAACGTGAACAGGTGGGATTGCTGATGGACAATTTGAAGGAGCTGCCGGATACAATGCGCGCGTTGTCGGATGAGGAATATGCGGCGCTGAAGGAAAACGCGCGGCGAGTCGGTCAGCAGCTGCGGCGTGGGGAGAAAACACGCGCGGCACTGAAGAGATTGGAAGAAAATAAGGCGGAATAATTTGATTCCGAAGCCGAAAAAATTGCCGGTGAAATGTAATACAACCATGTAATATGACCAGATGGTTCAC
>CAZGKQ010000019.1:5229-11157 GCA_964526125.1 uncultured Faecalibacterium sp. | reverse complement strand
GAGATTGGCTACTATCCCAACGCCATCGCCCGGACGCTGAAAACCAACCGATCCTACAATCTGGGCGTGCTGTTCCAGGAGGATCGTGGAACCGGTTTGACGCACAGCTTTTTTGCCTCTGTGCTGGATGCTTTCAAGTCAGAGGGCGAAAAGCGTGGCTATGACATCACCTTCATTAATCACCACATTGGCTGGACGGGCATGACCTATCTGGAACATTGCCGCTATCGCAATGTGGATGGCGTGTGCGTCGTGTGCGCCAACTTTTATGCGCCGGAAGTGATTGAGCTGGTCGAAAGCGATATTCCAACCGTCACCATCGACCACACCTTCAACAATCGCTCCTGCGTGCTGTCTGATAACATCGGCGGTTTGAAACTGCTGGTGGCGGATGCCGTGAAAAAAGGCCATCGCCGCATTGCCTATGTGCATGGTCAGCGCTCCTCCGTGACGGAGAACCGCATCATTGGCTTCTACCGGGCCATGCAGGAAAACGGCATTGAGGTTGAGCAAGATTATCTGGTGGAAGGCATGTATGACAACCCTGTCAGCAGCATGCAGGCCGTCCTGAACCTGATGAAGCTGCCGCAGCCGCCAACGTGCATTCTCCTGCCGGATGACCACTCCTGCCTGGGGGCGCTTCAGGCAGCCAAGCAGCTGGGGCTGCGCGTGCCGGAGGATTTGTCCATTGCCGGATATGACGGCATTCGTCTGACGCAGCTGATTCAGCCGCGCCTGACGACCATTGAGCAGGATGCGAAGCGCATCGGCACGCAGGCCGCAGAATTCCTGATCGACCGCATCGAAAATCCGCGGACAGCTGGCAGCGAGCTGGCGACCATACCGGTCAAGCTGCTGGAGGGCGAATCCATTGGGGCGTGCCATCCGCAGTAAAGGGCGAAGGGAAACAGCTTCGCCACCTGAACATCGTCTTTCATCGGCAGCCAAGCCGTTGAAAAATAGTGGGGCAACCCACAAAGAACAAAGAGGAGGATATCCCATGAAGAAGATCGTCGCATTGCTCCTGTGCCTGATGATGATCGTGCCGACCACCCTTTCTCTGGCGGAAACCGCCGAAGAGGGCAAGGTGCTGAACATCTACTGCTGGAACGAAGAATTCAAGACCCGTTTTGAAGCGTACTACACGGTTCCCGAAGGTGTGGAAGTCGTGTGGCACATCACCCCCAGCGACAACAATGCCTACCAGAATGCTCTGGACGAAGCGCTGCTGAATCAGGCTGATGCTGCGGCTGACGACAAGATCGACCTCTTCCTGTGCGAAGCTGACTACGCCGTGAAGTATGTCGATACCGAGTACACCCTGGATGTCATCAACGACCTGGGTCTGACCGATGCCGACGTGGCTGAAATGTATCAGTACACCAAGGACATCATGACTGACAGCAACGGCAACCTGAAGGGTCTGAGCTGGCAGGCTTGCCCCGGTGGCTTCATCTATCGTCGCTCCATCGTCAAGGACGTGCTGGGCACTGACGATCCCGATGAAGTGCAGGCCGCTCTGAGCGACTGGGACAAGTTCGACGAAGTGGCTGCCAAGGCCGCTGAGAAGGGCTACTTCATGCTGTCCGGTTTTGACGATGCCTATCGCTGCTTCTCCGACAACATGGAAACTCCGTGGGTCGTGGACGGCGTGATCGTCAAGGATCCTTCCATTACCAAGTGGATCGAAATGACCAAGAAGTACACCGACAATGGCTGGAACAACAAGGCCAACCTGTGGTCTGCTGAAAGCTCTGCCGGCGCTGGCAAGGACGGCAAGGTGCTGGGCTACTTCGGCCCCGCCTGGTTCATCGACTTCTCTCTGGCTGGCTGGACGCTGGATGACAACGATGCGGAAGCGGCTGTTGGCAATGGTTCCTGGGGCGACTGGGGCTTCTGCGAAGGTCCTCAGGGCTTCTCCTGGGGCGGCACCTGGGTGTGCGCGGCTGCTGGCACCGACAACCTGACGCTGGTTGCTGACATCATGAAGACCATGACCTGCAACGCCGATACCCTGAAGGCCATCACCACCGACTACAACGACTTCACCAACAACGTGGCTGTTATGACCGAAATGGCCAACAGCGATTTCTCCAGCGCCTTCCTGGGCGGCCAGAACTACCTCGGCCTGATGCTCAAGAACGCTCAGAACATCAACCGCGCCAAGTCCACCATGTATGACCAGACCTGCTCCGAAAAGATTCAGGAAGCCATGAAGGACTACTTCAACGGCATCGTCGATCTTGACACGGCCTGGAATAACTACTTCACTGCTGTGGAAGAAGCGCATCCGGAACTGTCCCACTAATTTCTAATTCGCTAGCCTGATGGCGGACATGGCAATCGCCATGTCCGCCTCTTTTTTCCGCTCAACCTGAAAGAATCATGCCAAAAGGCTACGGGGGGATAATACAATGACATCGGTACAGCTTAACAGGCAGACGAAACCGAAAGGAAAGACCAAATCTCACGTCAGCTATGCCAAATGGGGGTATATCTTCCTGATTCCCTTTACGGTGGCATTCTTGCTTTTCACCTTTGTTCCACTGGTCAAAACGTTCTACCATTCCCTGTTTGAATACTACCGTTCAGGCTTGAAAATCATTGGCCCGAACTTTGTTGGTTTCCAAAACTTTATTGATATTTTCACCAAGGCCAATCTGGGAAAATATCTGATGAACACCGTCATCATGTGGCTCATCGGTTTTGTGCCGCAGATTGTGGTTTCGCTGCTGTTGGCCGTCTGGTTCACGGATTCCAACCTGAAGCTCAAATGTCAGGGCTTCTTCAAAACTGTCATTTACATGCCCAACCTGATCATGGCATCGGCCTTCTCGATGCTGTTCTTCACGCTGTTCTCCAATGAAGGTCCGGTGAACAACGTGCTGGAAGCGTTGGGCATTGGAAAATACCAATTCCTCGATTTTGCACCCGGCACGCGTGGGTTGGTCGGCTTTATGAACTTCCTGATGTGGTTTGGCAACACGACCATTATTCTCATGTCCGGCGTGATGGGCATCAGCCAGTCTCTGTACGAGGCGGCGCAGATTGATGGCGCCAACGGCTGGCAGACCTTTACGAAAATTACCGTTCCGCTGCTGCGTCCGATTCTGGCCTATACGCTGATTACCTCGATGGTCGGCGGCCTGCAGATGTTCGACGTGCCGCAGATTCTGACAAAAGGTGCCGGTACGCCCAACCGTATGAGCATGACCATCATCATGTTGCTGAACAATTATCTGGGCAAGAGCAAAAACTACGGCTACGGTGGTGCGCTGAGCGTGATCCTGTTCCTGATTACCGGTGCGCTGAGCCTGTTGGTATTCCGCTCGCTGACCCGTGAAGAACGCGAAAACAAGAAGCTGCGCGAAGAAGCCCGGAAGGCGATCGCAGCACAGAAGGGGGTGTAAGCCGTGAATGAACGGAAAGATTTGCAGATTGATGATGTGCCGAGCATGCGTCCGGGATTGCTGGCCTATCGAATTGTGGCCTACACATTCATGGTGTTTATCTGCTTCCTGTGCCTGTTTTTCTTCTACATGCTGATTATCAATACCACGCGCAATCATGCGGAGATTCAGAAGGGCTTCAGCTTTTTGCCGGGGCGCAGCTTCCTGAACAACTGGAACAACCTGATGAGCAACAGCGAACTGCCTGTTTTCAGGGGCATCTTCAACAGCCTGTTCATTTCTACCTGCTCTGCCGCGCTGGCAACGTATTTCTCCGCGCTGACGGCTTATGCCATCCACGCCTATGACTTCAAGCTGAAGAACTTCGCGTTCAAGTTCATTCTGCTGATTATGACCGTGCCAACGCAGGTGACGACGCTGGGCTTCCTGGATCTGGTGCGCGATTTCAACATGATGAATACCTATTGGCCGCTGATTCTGCCGTCCATCGCTGCGCCGACCGTTTTCTTCTTCATGAAGCAGTACATGGACAGCGTGCTGCCGCTGGAAATTGTTGAGGCGGCGCGTATCGACGGTTCGGGCGAATATCATACCTTCAATTCGATTATTCTGCCCATCATGAAGCCGGCCATTGCCGTTCAGGCGATTTTCACTTTCGTCTCCTCCTGGAACAACTACTTCGTTCCGGCGCTGGTCATTGACAAGAAGGAACTGAAAACCCTGCCGATTCTGATTGCCCAGCTGCGCAGCGCCGACTGGCTGAAGTTTGACATGGGTCAGGTGTACATGCTGATTGCTGTTTCCATTCTGCCGATTATCGTCGTCTACCTGTTCCTGAGCAAGTTCATCATTGCCGGTGTGGCTTTTGGCGGCGGCAAGGAATAAGCTGGATTATCCTGAATTCAAAATCCTCGGAGAGCAAAACGCTTTTCCGGGGATTTTTTCGTTCGCGGAAAAAGGTATGACATGATGCGCCGCTGGAAAGAATACACCTGCAAGGGAAGCATGCAGGAGGTGCGCAGAAAATGAAGCAGATGGTTGGGGACGGCAATACGGCAGCCGCGATGGCGGCTTACGCGCTGAGCGAAACGGCGGCGGTGTACCCCATTACACCGAGCACGCCGATGGCGGAAAGCTGCGATGAATGGGCGCGGCAGGGCGTGAAAAATGTGCTGGGACAGCCGCTTCGTCTGGTGGAAATGCAGAGCGAAGGGGGCGCGGCTGGTGCGCTGCACGGCATGCTGTCCGCTGGTGCACTCAGCACGACGTTTACCGCGTCGCAGGGATTGCTGCTGATGCTGCCGGATATGTGCAAAATTTCGGGGGAGCTGTTGCCGGGTGTGATTCATGTGGCGGCGCGCGCACTGGCTTATCACGCGCTGTCGATTTTCGGCGACCACAGCGACGTGATGGCTGTCCGCAGCGCCGGATGGGGGATGTTATGCGCCGGATCGGTGCAGGAAGCGGCGGATCTGGCCGTGGTGGCACATCTGGCGGCGCTGGAAGGCAGCGTGCCGATGCTGCATTTTTTTGACGGATTCCGCACGAGCCATGAAATCCAACGCTTTGAGGTGCTGACGACGGAAGAGCTGCAAACGCTGATGCCGTGGGAGCGGCTGCGGCAGTTTCGGGCACGCGGCATGAATCCGGAGCATCCACATCAGCAGGGAACGAGCCAGAATCCGGACATATACTTTCAGGGACGGGAAGCGGCTAATCCCTGCTATCTGGCGATGCCGGAGACGGTGCAGCAGTGCATGGAGAAGGTAGGGCGCGTGACGGGAAGGCCGATGCAACTGTTTGATTACACCGGCGCACCGGATGCGGAACGCGTGCTGCTCCTGATGGGTTCCGGCGCGCAGACGGCAGCGGAAACCGTCCGCGCGCTGTGCCTGAAGGGGGAAAAGGTCGGCGTAGTGCAGGTGCGACTTTTTCGCCCGTTCTCGGCGGAGATGCTGTTGCGTGCCTTGCCGGAAAGCACCCGTGCGCTGGCGGTGCTGGATCGCACGAAGGAATCCGGTTCGCTGGGAGAGCCGCTGTATCTGGATGTCTGCGCGGCGGTACAGGCTTCGGGGCGAAGCGTGCGCATCTGCGGCGGTCGCTACGGGCTGGGTAGCAAGGAATTTACCCCGGCGCAGGTGAAAGCCACGCTGGATTTCCTGAACACCTGCACAGGTGGCGAACATTTCACCGTTGGCATTGAGGATGATGTAACGCATCTCTCCCTGCCGGTGGATGAAACATTCGTCTTGCCGGAAGAGGAAAGCGTAAGTTGCAAATTTTTCGGCATTGGGTCGGACGGCACGGTAGGTGCTAACAAAAGCGCCATTCGCCTGATTGCGGAGCATACCGACAAGGCGGTTCAGGCCTATTTTGCGTATGATTCCAAGAAATCGGGCGGTTATACGGTCAGCTATCTGCGCATCGGCGACAGATCCATTCGTGCGCCGTATCTGGTCAGGGAGGCGGATTTTCTGGCGTGCCATCAGCCGTCGCTGATGAACCTGACCGTGTTGGC
>CAZGKQ010000019.1:3641-5129 GCA_964526125.1 uncultured Faecalibacterium sp. | reverse complement strand
GGCGATGAGGTGGTTCAGGCCAACTGGCGTGCGCTGGAAGCAACGCGTGCAGCGCTGCGCCGCAGGGACGTGCCGAAGGAATGGCAGCAGGAAAAGGCGGAAATGCCTGAAAAGCTGGAAATGATTCCGGCCATTTTGGCGCAGCAGGGGGATTTGCTGCCTGTTTCGGCGGTGGATGCAAGAGGTTATGCGCCTACGGGCACGAGCAGGCTGGAAAAGCGCGGCATTGCGCGGCAGATTCCGGTCTGGGTGATGGAAAATTGCATTCAGTGCGGCAGGTGCAGTCTGGTGTGTCCGCATGCGTGCATTCGGCCGTTCTATCCGCCGCAGGAAACGGCGCTTCCGGCGGAATTTGCAGTGAAAAAGGCGGTTGGCCGCGCGTTTGAAGGGCGCAATTACCGCATTCAGGTATCGCCACTGGATTGCACCGGCTGCGGAAGCTGTGAGCGCATCTGTCCGGCAAAGGAAAAGGCGCTGGTGATGCGTCCGGCGCAGGAAAGCGAAAATCAGCAGGAGAACTGGTCGTTTGCGCTGTCGCTGCCACCGGTGGAACTGGAAAAGTGCACCAATATACCGCAGTCACAGGCCAGAACGCCGCTGTTTGAATTTTCCGGCGCGTGTGCCGGGTGTGGCGAAACGCCGTATATCAAGCTGCTGACGCAGCTGTTTGGTACGCGTCTGCTGATTGCCAACGCAACGGGTTGCTCTTCCATCTATGGGGGCAGTGCGCCGACGTGTCCATACACGGTGGATGAAAAGGGTCGCGGCCCTGCGTGGGCGAACAGCCTGTTTGAGGATAATGCAGAATTTGGTCTGGGGTTGCATATTGCCTCGCAGCAGCGAAGAGCCGCGCTGGCAGAGCGCGTGGAGCGTCTGGCAGACAGCTGTCCGGAAGTGGAGGCGGCCTGTCGTGCGTGGCTCAATGTGCGCGAGGGTGGCGAACTTTCCATGCTGGCAGGAGATGCGCTCAAAACGGCCTGTGAACGGAGCAGCTGCCCGGAGGCCAGGGCGCTGCTGGAAGCGGCGGATGACCTGAGCCGCAAGAGCGTGTGGATCATTGGCGGCGACGGCTGGGCGTATGACATTGGCTTTGGCGGACTGGATCATGTGCTGGCTTCCGGCGAAGATGTGAATGTGCTGGTGCTGAATACGGAGGTCTATTCCAACACGGGCGGTCAGGCATCGAAAGCCACGCCAACGGGGGCGGCGGCGCGGCTGAAGTCCGGTGGCAAGGAGGGTGTGCGCAAGGATCTGGGACTAATGGCCATGACATATGGCCACGTCTATGTGGCGCAGGTGTCGATGGGCGCAGATCCGATGCAGCTTTTGCGCGCCATGCAACAGGCGGAGCAGTGGCATGGACCATCGCTGCTGATTGCCTACGCCCCCTGCATTGCGCACGGCATCGACATGCGCGACGCACAGGCGATTGAAAAAGAAGCGGTGGACTGTGGCTATTTTCCGCTGTACCATTACGATCCGGCGGAA
>CAZGKQ010000019.1:0-3541 GCA_964526125.1 uncultured Faecalibacterium sp. | reverse complement strand
AACGGCACAAGATTACTGAAGGAGGAATCCATTCATGAATCGCAAATCGTTTCTGGCGCTCCTGATGGCGCTGGCGATGCTGCTGGGGATGACCGCAGTGGCAGAACCGGTTCCTTCCCCCGAAGCAGAGGAAGTTCTTTCGACTGCTTTCCTGATGTATGCTGATGCCAACTGGACTTACCAGTGGTGGCATGACGGCTCCGAGCCGGCCAACGGTGTGAAAGTCACTGAAGCGGCTGTGACTGGCGAAGGCAAGTACACGGTGGGTCTTGACTTCACCGAAACGCCCGACGGCGCTGCTTCCGGCATCGCGTTCGCGGCGGTTGGCCTGGATCAGGGCGAAAAGAACATGCCCGGCTGGGACATCCGTGTGGACGAGATCCGCGTCAATGGCGAAGCCATCGCGCTGACCAAGGGCTACACCTCCTCTGACGACAAGGTCGTCACGCGCTCCAACATCTACAACGAGTGGGTGGGCGAGCTGCCCTCCGATGCCCGTTCCTGGGACGGCTCTCTGGACGGCGCTTCTGCTATCACGGTGGACAAGGCGGCCTTCGAGTCTGTGAAGACGATTGAAGTGGACTTCACCCTGTTCCAGTATGGCGAGGCGATGGCCTACATCATGTTCGCTGACGGCAGCTGGACTTCCCAGTACTGGGGCAGCGACGACTCCGCCGTGAAGGCCACCAACGTGAACGTTACCAAGCCCGGCGATTACACCGTGGCGCTTGACTTCACCGCGACCGAAGCCGGTGTGGCGGAAGGCCTGTCCTTCACCGCACTGGGTCTGAACAACGGCGAAAAGGTCTTCCCCGGCATGTTCCTGAAGATCAACGACATCCGCCTGAACGGCGAGTCTATCGCCTTCACCAAGGGCTACACCTCCTCTGACGATCAGGTGACCACCCGCATGAACATCATGAACGAGTGGGTGAGCGAACTGCCTGCCGACGCCCGTTCCTGGGACAAGTCCACCGAGGATGCTTCCTGGATCATCGTGGACAAGGCGCTCTTCACCGGCGTGAAGACCTACGAAGTGGACTTCACCCTCGTTCCCAAGACCGACACGGCTTTCCTGATGTTCGCTGACAGCACCTGGGCGACCTCTGCCTGGAATGCTGGCGAATATGCGGATACCAATGCGGTGGAAGTCAATGGCCCCGGCACCTACACCGTGTCTCTGGACTTCTCCGGTGTTGAAGGTGGCGCGATCCCCGGTGTGGCGTTCCTGGCGGTTGGCATTGCCAACGGCGAGACGACCTTCCCCGGCTACTTCATCGACGTGACTGAAATCAAGGTCAATGGCACGGCCATCGACATTACCCCCGACTTCACCACCTCTGACGAGGGTGTTGTGACCCGTTCCAACATCTGGAACGAATGGGTGACGGCGATTCCGGACGCGGCTCGCACGGCTGACGGCAACCTGGAGGGTGTGAGCGCTCAGATTGCAACCGCGGAAGCGCTGTCCAACATCACTACCATCGACGTGACCTTCGACTACATCTACGGCGAGCCGCCGGCAGTGGAAGAAGACCAGCCCCTGACCGAAGACGAAGTCAACGAGCTGATCTCCAAGACCTATGGCGCTTACATCGCTGTGCAGTCCAACCCGAACTACATTTTCCGCAACGACTGGGAGGATGCCTCCTATGGCCGTGACGCGGACAACGGCGTGTTCGCGACCCTGGCCAAGACCAACGGCGACGGCACGGTGTCCGACTACGGCGCAACCTTCTTCGACGCAGAAATCACCGGCAATGGCACTTACACCTGCGGCATGACCACGGGCGAAATGGGCTTTGGCGATGACACCGGCTTCTTCTTCTTCCGCGTGGCGACGGACATCCCGGCCAAGCTGGTGAAGGAAGGCTATGTGACCATCTCTGACGTGACGGTTAAGATTGGCGACGGCAAGACGCAGTCCGGTGTGCTGGTGGACGACTCCGGCGACTGGGTGAAGCTGGTCGTGGCTGACGAATACAACAAGGTCTACGCCGACGGCGTGGTGCTGACCGTGCCCGCCCCGAACACGACGGTGACCTTCACCTTCACGGTGGCTGGTCTGGCAAACTGAGGTAATTTAGCTCATGCCGAATAAAGGCAGGAGCTGAACCGTTCTCCCTGACAACGGGGGCTGCTGCGGTGCTTTTGCCGCAGCAGCCCCGACAGGGGGGCAAACACCTTTGTTTCCGGCTGCGTCGCCTTGATGCAGCAGCGCTGATGAATGCATGAGCGTTGCTGCATCAAGGCGCAGTCTGCCGGCAGATAATTCAGCGGAAAAAGACAGAAGCGAGGGGATATCATGCAAGCAACGCTTACAGCAAAAACTGCCTCAAAGGCGCTGCACACGCAGGAAAAGCCCAACTGGGCGCTGCGCTGCATTCGCATTTTGGCGGCACTGGCCGGTTTGATGCTGTTCTTCCCGGAAGTGAACCCCGGACGGCTGATGACGGACATTAACGTAAACACCTCTCTGTTTACGGCAGCCATCTCCTACAGCACGCTGACAGGCGGCTTTGCCCGTCCGCTGCGCCTGGGATGGATAGAGGCACAGCATTTTTATCTGATCATGGGCGGCTGTGCGCTGGTTCTGCTGGGCACGCTGGCGTGTACGGTGGGTGCGTGCATGTCGCTGGGCAATAACCGCATGAAGCGGCTGGCTGTGTGGCTGCCGCTGGCTGGCGGTCTGCTCACCGCCGGTGGTATCGGACTGCTGTGGCACCTGAAAAAGACGCTGGAAGGCCTGGAAAAGGCCGACCGCCTGAAGATCATTACGCCGGAATTCGCCATGATTTTCTGGCTGGTGGTCAGCGGCCTGATGATTCTGCTGAGCCTCTGGGCCATCGTCACGATTCCCCGGAAAATGGAGGAAAAGATGGAAATGGAGGAGAAATACCGCCTTTTCCTGATGTTCCTGCCCGTGTTGGTGCTGACGGTGATTTTCTGCTATCTGCCGCTGTACGGCTGGCGTTTCGCTTTCTTTGATTACAAGGTGGGCGATGCCCTGACGAGTGAAAACTTCGTTGGCCTGAAGTGGTTCTCTTATCTGTTTACCAACGAGGCGACGCGCAACGACCTGCTGCGCGTGCTGCGCAACACGCTGGTCATGTCCGGTCTGGGCATTGCGACCAGCTGGCTGCCGATTGCCTTCGCCATTCTGCTGGCTGAGCTGCGTTCTTCGCGCTTCCAGCGCCTGGTGCAGACGCTGACGACCATCCCGAACTTCATTTCCTGGGTTCTGGTGTACGCCATTGCGTTTGCCATCTTCTCTACGGACGGCTTCGTCAACTCCTTCCTGCGCAACGTGGTGGGCATTTCCGCCAACACGGACTATCTGGCCAGCAGCAACCTGATCTGGTTGAAGATGCTGCTCTGGGGCACCTGGAAGGGTCTGGGCTGGAGTGCTATCGTCTACATCGCCGGTATTGCCGGTATCGACCAGCAGCTTTATGAGGCGGCGAAGGTGGACGGTGCAAACCGCTTCCAGTGCATCCGCCACATTACGATTCCCGGCCTGATGCCCACCTACATGGTCATG
>CAZGKQ010000018.1:4726-15126 GCA_964526125.1 uncultured Faecalibacterium sp. | reverse complement strand
ATAGTAAATGCAACACCTTCTCCACTGTTGCATTTACTTTGGGAATTCACGGAAACAAAAAAGAGCAGCGACGTTTAAGGGCGTATGGAAAATGAAAATGTCTGGTTTGGAATAATTCTGCCCAAATAAACGATGTTTTTTCAAAAAAACACTTGACAAGCGGATATACTTATGCTATATTTATGACAAGTAGACAAGATTGCGACAAAAAAGCGCAAGGAGGAATGATTATGACGACATTAACGCGCAGGGACAGGACGCTGGGCTGCCTGTGGGCAATGGCTTGTGGCGATGCATTGGGTGTTCCGTCCTCGTTCCTGACACCGGAGCAGATTCAGCGCAAATATGGCTGGATTGATACGTTCTATCCGCCGGAAAAGGGACACATCTTCCATGATGGCCTGCTCGCTGGAGAATATACCGACGATACCGAGCAGTCGATGGCACTCATGAACGCCTATATCCGCGACAAAAAGGTCGTGCCGCTGAGTGTGGTGAAGGAAATCATCGCCTGGGCGGATCGCGTGAAGGACAAGTACGCCAGTCCGCTGGGGCCGAGCACCGAGCGCGCGCTGAAGAGCATTGCTGCTGGTGGTGACATCACCCTGTCCGGCAAGTGGGGCAATACCAACGGGGCAGCCATGCGCATTGCGCCGCTGGGCATCATCCACGGCCTGAGAGGCAGCACCCTGGCGGAACTTGCCCGGGATGTAGCACTGACGGATCTCGCGACGCACAACACGCGAGTCTGCAACGCCGCAGCGACGGCGATTGCCTGGGGCGTTGCACAGGCCATGCGCGGTGAAAGCGACGTGGAAAAGATTGTCTCGGCAACCATTGAGGGCGCGGCAGAAGGCGCAAAGTACGGCTATTCGATTCCCTCACCGGATATTGGTACGCGAATCGAGCTGGCGTGCGACATCGTTCGCGGTGCGGCGGACGATCAGGAGGCGCTCCGGAAGCTTTATGCCATGTTTGGCGGCGGAGATCTGTCTGCCGATTCCATTCCGTCGGCGATTGCGCTGTTCCTGCTGGGGAAGGGCGATGTGAAAAAGACGCTGGAATACTGCGTCAACTTCGGCGGCGACTGCGATACCAACGGCGCGATGGCCGGTGCGATGGTCGGCGCGATGATGGGTGTGGATGCCGTGCCGACCGCCTGGATGCAGAAAATCAGCGAAATGAATGCATGCAATTTCGCCAAAGATGCGGAAGAGATTCTGGCGCTGATTCCGCAGTGGCAGGTAGCGTCGGAAAGCGATGTGGCTGACCTCATAAAGGAGTGATGGCTATGGAAGCGACGAAGAAGCAGGGGAGTCCCCGGAAATTTGCAAAACCGCGCAAACCCTTTCGCAAGCGCATTGAACCGTGGCTGTGGCTGACACCGGCGCTGGTGTTCTTCATCGTTTTTACCTACTATCCGTTTATTAAAACGGTGATTTCCAGCTTCTTTGTCGTCAATAAGATGGGGGTTTTCAAGCAGTTTGCAGGGTTTGACAACTATGCGCGCGTGCTGAAGGATTCCTCTTTCCGCACGGCGATCTCCAATACCTTCATCTATGTGCTGCTGGCTTCGCCCCTGAGCATTTTCATTGCGCTGTTGCTGGCGCTCATTGCGGCGAAGAAGCGTACCCTGTCGGTGACGTATGAAACGCTCTTTGCGGTGACGATGGCCATGTCCACCTCCGTCAGCGCCATGATCTTCAAGCTGGCGTATAACCCCAACATTGGCATTCTCAACTACATTCTCGGCGTGAAAATCAACTGGCTGAACGATAAGCATTATGCGATGGTTGCCATCAGCGTGATTGCCACCTGGATGAACATTGGCTACAATTTCATCTTCCTGCTGGCAGCCGTTCGCAATATCTCGCCGGAAATTCTCGAATCCTGCGAGCTGGATGGCGCCAATCCCTTCCGGCGCACGGTGCATATCATCCTGCCCATGATTTCGCCCACGACGTTCTACCTCATCTGCACGTCGCTGGCCAAGAGCATGATGATGTCCGGACTGGTGCTGATTTTCACCGGTGGCGCGGCACTGAATACCACCGCGAACATCGACACCATGATTTCCTACATGTACAAACAGTCGGTGAACAACCTCAACTACAACAAGGGCTATGCAGCGGCGATTATCGCTTTCCTGATGACCTTCGTGGTGATGCTCATCAGCTTCCGTTTTGAGAAGAAGGGAGTGCATTACTCATGACAATGGCTCAGTCCCTGAAGCTGCGCAAACAGCTCCGCAATGTGCTGTATCAGCTTTTCGCCATCGGGATTGGCATCCTGCTGGTAACGCCCATTCTCTACGCGCTGGTGATTTCCTTCATGCCGGGGGAGGACATCCTGACCATTCCGCCCAAATTCCTGCCTTCGCGCTGGATTTTCGACAATTACGAAATGGCCTGGACGCTCACGACGCTGCCGCGCTTCATGGTCAACTCGCTGATTCTGGCAGGCGTGTCCAGCATCATCCGCGTGATTACCGCGTCGATGGCGGCATTTGCGCTTTCCTTCTTCGAATTCCGTGGGCGGAATTTCGTGTTCATGCTCATCATGGGAACCATGATGGTGCCCAGTGACATCGTGCTGGTTTCCAACTACCAGACGGTTTCCCGGATGGGGCTTATCAATACCTACATGGGCATGATGATCGTCTTCCTCGTTTCCGCCAACAACATTTTCATGATGCGCCAGTATTACCTGACGTTCTCCCGGGATCTGAAGGAGGCCAGCGAGGTGGACGGCTGCGGCAATATCCGCTTCTTCTGCACCATTCTGCTGCCGCTTTCCACCCCGATTATGACCACCATCTTCATTTCGTCCTTCATCAGCACCTGGAACACCTACCTCTGGCCGATGCTGGTGACGAATGATAACATGATGCGCACGGTTCAGGTCGGCGTGACGATGCTCAACTTCCCGGAAGGCTCGACCTACGGCCCCGTGATGGCGGCCAGCATGATTGTGCTGCTGCCGACGCTGCTGGTGTTCATCATCTTCCGCCGGAAGATCGTGGGCGGCATCATGGGCGGCGCGGTGAAGGGATAATCATCCCTCTGCGGAGATGCAGTCCGCAGCAACAAAGAATCCCAGGGCAGAAAGCCCTGACGATAAAATAAGGAGGTATCCCCTATGAAACGCATCATCTCTCTCGTGATGGCGCTCGCACTCGTCCTGACGGCATTGACCGTTCCGGCGATGGCGGAGGACAAGGACGTGCGCACGGTGGAATTCTGGCACACGCTGACCGGCGTGAACGGCGCTGCGGTCGAGCAGATTGCCGAGAATTTCAACGCGACCGTCGGTGCTGAAAAGGGCATCGTGGTCAAGGCCGTCTACCAGGGCAACGACAACTCTGAGAAGCTCAAGACGCTGGCACAGGCGTCTGACTTCGCCAACTTCCCGGACGTGGCCATGATCGCGGGCGCAGGCATCCCCAGCGCCGTGACCTATGACAGCCTCGTGCCCGTGGGCGACCTGATCGACCGCGAAGGCAACAGCATCAGCCGTGACGATCTGGAGCCGAACATGCTGCGTTCCTACACCTACGAGAACAAGCTGGTCGGCATGCCCTTCTCCTGCTCCGCAATCATGCTGTATTACAACTGCGACATGTTCCGCGAGGTGGGGCTTGACCCGGAAACGCCCCCGACGACCATCGCTGAAATGGCGGAGGCCATCTCCAAGCTGATGGTCAAGGATGGCGACACCGTGACCCGTTACGGCCTGAACGTGGCTGTGCGCCGCTATCAGCTGGCCAACTGGATCGGTGGTCAGGGTGAATACAACTTCTTCGGCGATAACGAAGGCGGACGTACCGCGCCCATGACGAAGGTGACCTTCGGCGAAGACGGCACGCTGCGCAACTTCCTGACCGAATGGGAAAAGGTCATTGCCACCGGCGGCTACAAAGCCTATGAAGACGACATCAACGAGGAATTCTCTCTGGAGCTGTTCGGCATGGCCATCATGTCCACGGCGCGCATCGGCAAGATCAAGAATCTGGTGGGCGACAAGTTTGAGTGGAACGTTGCTGCGCTGCCGAAGGTGAACGCGGACGACAAGGGTGGCATCGCAGTTGGCGGCTCCTGCGTCGTGATGTTCGATCCGGACAAGAGCGAGGAACAGGTCAACGCTACCTGGGAATTCGTGCAGTACATGGTGTCTGCCGAGCAGCAGTTCCAGTTCCATCAGGCGACCGGTTACATTCCGGTGAACAGCAAGGTCTATGACCTGCCCGAGGCAGACAGCTGGTTTGAGCAGAACCCGATGTACAAGGTGGCGGTGGACTGCATCCATGCGTCCAATGCCAACGTGCAGGAACCCTTCGACATCATCAACTGGGAACTCGACGCTGTGATCAAGAATCACATGCTGGCCTTTGCCAACGGCGAAGAAACCCTCGACCAGTGCCATGACGGCATTGTGAACGAGTGCAACGAGCGCCTGGATGACTATCATCTGGCGAACGACTGATTATCGGAACTGATGATTCAGAACTGATTTCAGAATGACTTTCAGGATAAACAGTTCAGTGGAATAAGCCCGGTGCCCCCGGTCAGCCTTGGCCGGGGGTACTGGGGTAGGGAGAAAGCACAATGGTAAAACTGGTGGTCAGCGATCTGGACGGTACGCTCATTGACAGGAGCGAGAAACTCACGCAGACAGCAGGCGAACTGGCGCGGTGGCTGAAGGACAGGGGCATTCTGTTCACCTTCGCCACGGGACGCGTGCAGGGCATGACAGAACGGTATGCACAGGACATGCAGGTGTCCATCCCTTATGTAGCGACCAACGGCGCGGCGTTGATTGCCCCGAACGGGAATCTCCCGAATGGGGTGATTTTTCGCCGGAAAGTGCCGTTGAAGCCGCTGGAAACCATGCTCCGCACGGCGGATGACATGGGATTGAGCATTATTTACAGTGAAGACGGCTATGAGAAGGTCTTTCGCGATACGCCCTATATTATCCGGCAGCGGAATACCTTTGGACGATATAACGACGTTGCGCCGCTGACGCAGGAGGATTATGACCAGAAGCAGATGGAGAAGATCTGCATCATGGACAGCGAGCAGACGGGCGAAAAAATGGATTATGTGGAGCAGTTTGTTCAGCAGCAGGGGACAGCGTACAGCTACACGCGCTATGGTGACAAGGCGGTGGAAATTGTGCATTCCGGCTGCACCAAGGCTTCCGGCGTGAAGGCGCTGGCGGAGTGGCTGAACATTCCGCTTTGCGACGTGCTGGCGATTGGCGACGACGAGAATGACCTGCAAATGCTGCGCCTGGCCGGTTATACGGCGACGGTGAACAATGCGCTGGAAAAGGTCAAGCCGCTGGTGGGCTATGTGTCGCCGTATTGCCACGCAGAAGGCGTCTTTGATGCGGTGAAGCATTATATCGGGGATTGACTGAATCCTGACAGGCAGGAAACAACAGGGAGGAATCGGAATGCGACTTTCCACATCAACGTGCATGTACTTCAATCGCCCGGATGGGTCGAAGGCCAGTATTCTGGACAGCGTTCGCACGTTGGGACAGGCCGGTTATCGCGTGCTGGACATGAATTTTCATGACCTGAGCGTGTTTAATACGCCGTTCAAAACGCCGGAATGGGAAACGCTGATTCATCAGGCGAAGGACATTGCCGACGAAATGGGCATTGAGTTTTCGCAGGGGCATTTGCACTTTTACAACTTCTGCGATCCGAACGTGCCGGACAGAGAATTTCTGGACGAGCTGATTCGCCGTGGCATTGAAGGCGGACGCATTCTGGGCATCAAGTGGCTGGTGATTCATGCCGCGACGGATTTTGACAGCCCGACACCGTGGCGCGACAGCAAGCGCAAGACCATCGAGTACCTGAAACCACGCATTGAGCTGGCCGGAAAGTACGGCGTGGGGATTGCGCTGGAAAACCTGTGGGAGGAAAACATCGCCCCAAAACGCCGCTATTGCGTGACGGCGGAAGAACTGGGCGACCTGGTGGACAGTCTGCCGTATGACAACGTAGGCTGCTGCTGGGATGTGGAGCATGCCTCCATCTGCCACATGGATCAGCGCAAGGCGCTGCAATATCTCGGCAAGCGCCTGAAGGCGACGCACATTTCCGACTACAACTCGGTCAGAAATGATCATATTCTGCCCTTCTCGGGCTTAAGCGACTGGACGGAAATTACCGATGCGCTGCGACTGGCGGAATATGACGGGGATTTCACCTATGAAACGCACAACTTCACGGCAAAAATGCCGGATGAGGTCATCATGTCGGGGCTGAAACACAGCATCGATATTGGCAATCTGCTGATTGATATGATACAAGGAGGTCATCAAAAATGAGCAAGATGAAATTTGACAGCGCCCTTCGTCGTCAGGTGATGAGTCTGCCAGAGCTGATGCGCGAGCAGTATGCGGATCTGGAGCCGAAAACGCGCACGGTGCTGTCCACGCCGGAAATCTTCAACATTCAGCGCATTGTGCTGACCGGCTGCGGTGACAGCTATGCGGCGCTGCTGGCGGTGAAGCCTGCGTTTGAAAAGTACGCCAAAATCCGCACGGAAGTTGTGCAAACCATTGATCTGGCGCGTGATTATGAAAAGAAGAATCTCGGCTATGCGCCGCAGAGTCCGCTGGTCATTGCCGTCTCAAACTCCGGGCAGGTGGCTCGCGTGGGCGAGGCCATTCGCCGCTGTCGCAAGGCTGGTGCGTTCACGCTGGGCATCACCGGCAATGAAGGCTCGGTGCTGGGTCAGAGCGCGGAACGCATCCTGAAGCTGGATATTCCCAAGTTCGAGTCTGCTCCTGGTACGCGCACCTACATGGTTTGCGTGATGGCGCTGTATCTGCTGGCGATTCGCATTGGCGAAGTGCGTGGTCGCTACACGATGGATGTGGCCAGTGCGCGTCGCAAGGAGATCAGGGCGTTGGCGGACGCGATGGAAGCCGCACTGCCGCGCATGGATGATACGGCCTACACCGTCGCGCAGCAGTGGAAGGACATGGACTGCTACGACTTCGCTGGCAGTGGCTTTGAGTACGCCGCCGCGGTGTTTGGTCAGGCGAAGGTGTTCGAGGCGATTGGCCGTCCGGCGATGTACGTCAACACCGAGGAATGGCTGCACATGAACTTCTTCGTGAACCATCCGGAGAAGATTGGCACGATGATCTGGGCGGCGGAAGACAACCGCGCGGATTCCCGGACGCTGGAAACCATCGGCTATGCAAAGCAGCTGGGGCGGCCACTGGCGGTTGTGACGGATCGCGAAATGCCCGATGAGCAGCAGGCTGCGGTGTTTGTGATTCCCAAGGCGAAGAATCTGCTGGCGGAAGCGCTGTATGATTTTGTTCCGGCATGCCTGGTGTTTGGCTACCTGATGCCGATGCTGGGCGAGCGCAGCGGTCGCGGATGCGAAGGCCCGTGGGCGTTCTCCAAGGGCGCGGCCTGCGTGCGGCAGAGTGAAATCGTCATGATTGATGACTGAATTGAGGACTGAGGAGGAAAAGAACCATGCTGAAAAGCTTTAATCTGGAAACGAAAGCTAATGACGTGATCAACCTGACGGATGACATCAAGCAGTTTGTCGCCGAAAGCGGCATTCAGAGCGGCGAGTGCATCGTCTTCAATCCGCACACGACGGCTGGCCTGACGATTACGTCTTTCTGGGATCCGGCTGGATTTGAGGATTTGCAGGATGAAATTGGCCGCCTGATTCCCACGCGCATTGACTTTAAGCATCAGCACGACACGCCGACTGATGCGGCCGGTCATGTCAAATGCTCGCTGTTGGGTGTGAGCATTCCGCTGATTATCGACGGCGGCAAGCTGGTGTTGGGCGGCAGCCAGGGAATTTTCTTCCTGGAATTCGACGGACCGCGCAAGCGCAAGTATTATGTCAAACTAATTAGCGACCAGCAATAAGGAACGGAGGAGGAACGTCGCTATGCGTAAGATTATTGTGGACTGTGATCCGGGAATGGACGATTCTGCCGCGATTGTCATGGCGGTCAAGAATCCGAACCTCGACATTCAGGCCATTACGACGGTGAATGGCAATTATCCGGCGGAGATCACCTATCGCAACGCCCGGCGCATGATGCGCATGCTGGGGCGCGAGGAAATTCCGGTCTATCGGGGCTGCGACCATCCGATGGTGCGTGAGATTCCCAATGACCCGTTCACCCATGGGCGCGACGGGCAGGGGGAATCCTTCCTACCGGATTCGGAGCTGCCGGAAAACCCGACCCACGCCGTCAACGCCATCATCGACCTGATCCGGCAGCATCCGGGCGAAATCACCCTCGTCTGCCTGGCACCGATGACGAATATCGCCATGGCGCTGCGCCTGGCACCGGACATCAGGGAAAAGGTTGTGGAAATTATCGCGATTTCCGGCGCGTTCGGGCTGAATGAAGCCTCCTTCCTGAACGCGACGGGCGACACGCCGCAGAGCGAGTGGAATGTCTACGTCGATCCGGAGGCGACGAAAATCGTCTACGAATCCGGTATTCAGGTGACAGCGATTGGTCTGGATGTGGCCACGCATTTTTCCGTGGACTTCACGGAGGAAGATCTGGCGCGTCTGGCAGCCAGTGAGAAGCCCGAGGCCAAATTCCTGCATCAGTCCATCAGCTTTGTGCATGGCCGGGGATTCCAGGCGTACTGCGCGGTGATTGACTGCATGGCGGTTGCCGCCACAGCCGACCCGACGTTGCTGCAAAGCGTGCGTGGTCGGGTCAGCGTAGCCACGGCGGACGGCCTGACGCTGGGCATGACGATCATGGATCGCCGCCATCACCACGTCTGGACGAATTTGCCGGAAATCAACGTGGCGGTGAGCGCGGACTATGCACGGTTCCTGCACGGCTTAATCGAGGATTTCCTCAAATAATAACACCTGAAAAAACGGAGCTGCGGCGGAAGAGAATGCTGCGGCTCCGTTTTTCAAAAAAAGATAGGCAGCAGACGAAAAAAAGTGTATAATGGAAGCAGAAATATCCCTTTGAGAGGAGCGATGAAACAAAGTGGCATGGTGGGAAGCAGGCGTACGAATTCTGTTGGCGATTACGATTGGGCTGGCGATTGGCTATGAACGCGAGCGCTGCAACAAACCGGCCGGTACGCGCACACATATCCTTGTCTGTCTGGGCGCGGCGCTGATTGCCGTGATGGAAAACGAAGTAGCCGCGCAGGTGATTAAAATCAACGAAACGATGGAAAACACGGGCATTGCGGTCAGCATGGGTCGCCTCAGTGCGCAGGTGGTCAGCGGCATTGGTTTTCTGGGTGCAGGAACGATTTTTTCCAGCCGGAAGAAGATTGCCGGGCTGACGACGGCGGCCTCGCTGTGGTGCGCCGGATGTTTGGGTCTGGTGGCCGGAATGGGGTGCTATGCGCTGGCCATCATCGGCTGCGCGCTGGTATTGATGACGCTGACGATTGTGCAGCACCTGATTCCGGCGCGACAGGTGCGTCAGGTGGAGATTCATTATGAGCACCGCATGGAAACGACGGAATATGTGAAGAATTTCTTCGCGACGCATGGCGTGGAAGTGCTGAATGTGGACTTCCACACCGAAAGCAGCGAAAACAGCCGGATGTACACCAGCATTTATACGGTGCGCATGCCGACACGGGAGAACCTGATGGATCTGTTCGGCCCTTTGGCGGAATACGAGCATGTGAAGACATTCCGCATCCGCCAGCAGCAGTAAACCCGGCGTGATCCATCCCATGAAGGAGGAAGCATGAGAATACTCAACTTTGGCTCACTGAATCTGGATCATGTTTATCAGGTGCCGCACTTTCTGCAGGCCGGGGAGACGCTGGCTGCGCTCGGCGAGACGGTGCATCCCGGTGGAAAGGGACTGAATCAGTCGTTGGCGCTGGCCAGAGCTGGCGCAGCAGTTGAGCACGCTGGCGTGGTGGGGCTGGGCAGTGAACTGCTTACAGAGCTGTTGCAGCAAAATGGCGTGCAGACGAAGTATCTCCGTCATTGCGACTGCACGCAGGGCAGCACGATGATTCAGGTCAATCCCGGTGGAGAAAACTGCATTCTGCTGTTTGGACAGTCGAACCATGCGATTACGGCAGCGCAGGTGGCGGAAACCATCGCTGATTTTGCGCCGGGGGATGTGCTGGTGCTGCAAAACGAGGTATCGTGTCTGCCGGAGATGATCGCTGCCGGAGCGGCGCGCGGCATGACGGTGGTGCTGAATCCCTCACCGTTTGAGGAGAATCTTCGCCAGCTGGATTATTCACTGATCCGCTGGATTTTCATCAACGAAGTGGAAGGTTTCCAGATGACGGGCAAAAACGCGCCGGCGGAGATTCTGGCCGCGCTGCGCGAAAAATATCCGGCGCTGTGCATCGTGCTGACGCTGGGCAGTCAGGGCGC
>CAZGKQ010000018.1:0-4626 GCA_964526125.1 uncultured Faecalibacterium sp. | reverse complement strand
TCGAAACGGTTGAATAATTTCAAATAGCTTTCAGAAAACCATCGGTACAGACCGGTGGTTTCTTTTTTTAACGAATTTATGACTTGATTGACAAAATATGATGCGAATGTTACAATTGCTTTACGCATTTTAAGAAAAAGATGCGATAAAACGAAAACTTCCGCAGAAAAGCGGTGCAGGAAGGAAAGATTATGGCAGGAAGCATACGGGTTTTGGAAGCAATTCGTCATCCGGAAACAGCAGAACACTGCTGGACGGAAGCGTTGATTGGCAGCAGCGCGGTCTGCACGCAGGCAGCGGCCTATGCAGCACCTCCGCAGCCACCGCCTGGAGAAACGCATCTGCGCGTGGCGGCCTACATTCGCGTTTCCTCCGACAAAGCCGAACAGGAAAATTCGTATGAAGCGCAGGAAAAGTACTTCGACACGCTTTTGCAGCAGCATCCGGCCTGGATCAGCGCCGGGGTCTATTCGGATTACGGGCTGTCCGGCACGCGCAGAGAAAATCGAACCGGCTACAGGCGGCTGCTCCGCCATTGTCAGGAAGGACGCATTGACCGCATTGTCTGCAAATCCATCTCACGTTTTGCGCGGAACACGCAGGATTTCATGCGTGCGCTGGCGGTGTTGAATGAAAACCGGGTGTCGATTTTCTTTGAAAAGGAGAATCTGGATACGCAGCACCAGCAAAGCCTGTTTGTTTTGACGACGCTGGCCGCCATTGCGCAGGAGGAATCCCGAAGCATTTCCAGCAACGTCCGCTGGAGCAATCAGAAACGCTATCCCAAAGGACACACGCATAATGTGGCACTCTACGGCTACCGATTTGCAACCGGTGTGAACAAAAAGGAAACGCTGGAAGGCGGTTATCAGGTGCGCCGCGTAGAGCCGGTGGCGGAGGAAGCAGCGGTGGTGGAACACATTTTTCAGGCGGTCAGCGATGGGAGAGCCTATGCGGAGATTGCACGGGAACTGAATGCACGGCATATTCCGGCTCCCAGGGAACGCGAGGGCATTCGGGCGCACGGCGTGGCATGTGGCTGGACGGGAACGACCATTTCGCAGATGCTCCGGCTGGAACGCTATTGTGGCGATGTGCTGCTGCAAAAGACATACACACCGGATTACCTGTCGCACAGAACCGTCAGGAATGTGGGACAAATGCCGCAATATCTGGTGCACAATCATCATCCGGCGCTGATTGGTCGGGTCGCATTTCAGCGCGCACAGGCTGTGCGGCAGAGCAATTCCATCCGTTTCCGCAACAAGGGCAGGGAAAAGCGTCGATATGCGTTTTCGGGGCGTCTGATTTGCGCGCATTGCGGAAGCCATTTCCACATCCGCAACACAACGCAGCATGCCATCTGGTTTTGTCCGGTAGCGGCGCTCAACAACGGGCGCGGAACCTGTCATGCCGAACGGGTCTATGAGGCGCAGCTTGTGCGGATGCTGCGCCGTGCGTTTGCGGAACGCTTCGCATTACTGGCAGAGCCGATGGCGGACGATGCGACGGTGGAAGACATTCTGACCGGCGAGTATGCCCAGAAAGGGGCATGTGCCTGGACAGACAGAGCAAAAGACTTTGTGGCACAAATTCGCGAAAAGCTGGAAGCGTTGCAGCAAAACGACAGCATGGAACGAGATCGCAGCCTGATCCGGCATCGCATGGCGGAAACAGAAACCGAACTGGCAGAGCAGGAATACCGCATTGGTCACCTGGACGAACAGAGGAGAGCGTTGCAGTCAGGGCGGTGCAGCGCGGAAGCGCATCGGGTGGACGTGGCGCTTGAAAAGGAAAAAGCAAGGCGACAGGAGATCCAACAGGCTGCTGACCGATTATCGGCGCAGCTATCTACACTGGAAGCATACTGGGAGCGGCTGGAGACGGATTACCCGGAGCGAATCAGGGCGCTGCAATGGCTGGCTACGCTGCCTGAAGGTCATGAAGGCGCATCGGCTTTCCTGAGCGGTCTGACGAGCGAGTATATCCGCGCCTTTGTGCTGGAAATCACCGTACAGGATCCGCTGCACTATGTCGTTCACTGGTTTGACGACAGTCGGACAGCTGTAACGATGGCGACGAATATTGCCGACGACAGATACAGCGGTGCGTGTACGCTTTAAGTACCAACAGAATCTGACAGCAATAGAAAGGACAAAAATATGGAACCGGCGACCAGAAGGCCGGAAGTCAGTGTGATTCCGGCAACGATGCGAACGGTGGAAAATGGCGGACAGATCAAAAAGCAAAATCACCTCCGGGTGGCGGCCTATTGCCGCGTATCCACCGGCGATGAGAGCCAGCAGACCTCCTACACCACCCAGAAGCGATTCTACACGCAAATGATCGTTAGCCGACCGGGCTGGACGCTGGCCGGTATCTACGCCGACGAGGCGATTTCCGGCACATCCCGGGTCAAGCGGCGGCAGTTTAACGAGATGATGGCGGCCGCGATGGGCGGCCAGATGGACTACATCGTGACCAAATCCATCTCCCGATTCGCCAGAAATACGATTGATACGCTGGAATGTGTCCGCCAGCTCCGGCAACTTGATCCGCCTGTTGGCATCTACTTTGAGAAGGAGAATATCGACACGCTGGACGCGACGGGCGAGCTGGTGCTGACCATTTTGTCAGCATTGGCGCAGGACGAAAGCCGCTCAATTTCCGACAACATCCGCTGGGCAATTCAGCGAAAATTCCAGCGCGGTGAGCCAATTGTAAACCTGAAGCGGATGATGGGGTATGACTTTGGCGAAAACGGCGAGTGGATCGTCAACCCGGAACAGGCGGAAATTGTGCGTTACATATTCAACCGCTTTACGGGCGGTCTCTCCTCCAGCGCTATCGCCCGGGAACTCAATGAAATGGGGAAGAAAACGATTCAGGGCTGCCGCTGGCGTGCAGATGCGGTTCTCTATATCCTCCGAAATGAAAAATATGTGGGCGACTGTGAAAATCAGAAGTATGTGACCCGGGATTTTCTGACCCACGAATCGACGCGCAATCATGGCGAGGCCATCCGATACTATGTCAGCGATCACCATGAGGCCATCATCGACCGAACCACATGGGACAAAGCGCAGGCGATGCTCCGCAAAGCTGAAAGCAGCACAGCGCGTACCTCCGAGGAGCAGCCCAAAAGCAGTGGCGTGTCCCGGGCGGTGTTTGCCAACCTGACCTGTGGCGAAATCCACAACGGCCACTGCTGTGGCGAAAAGCTGCGGCGAATGGGCTACAACCACACGCTCAGCAACTATACGGACAGTCGCTCGCTGGCAGCGGAAGGCAAGGATTCCGCCGATTACCGGGAACGCTACTACTACTATTTTCCTGTTTGGCGCTGTGGTCAGAACGCACGGGGCAAGTGCCATCACGAAAGCGGCTGTGCGGCGGAGTCCATCTATGAATGCGCGTTGGAACAGAGTCTGATGGAGCTGCTCTATCGGCTGAAAAGGGATTTGGCCGACAATGGTGAAGCAAGTTGGCTGATGCAGCAGTTTCGTGCGATTTGTGCGGCGCAAAAACAGGCAACGATTCAGCATCAGTTTTCGGAGGAGCGGCTTCAGCTGGTGGAAATGCAGCTTCAGGCCTTGCAGGCGGAATGGAACCAGCACATGCAGGAAAATTCCATGGATGAAGCAGCTGACGAAAAAATGCAGGAGCGCATGAAATCCCTGGAGCGAGAACGGAATGCGATGGTGCAGCTACAGGACAAAAATGAGATCTATTGCAAAAACTTTGATTTTTTTGTGCGGTGTCTGCAAGCCTTGCCCGAGACGAACAGCGCCGGTCAGCGGCTGAACATCAACGGGTTGGATAACTGTGCAGCGCTGTCCGGAAGCGATGAAAAAAATGCAGCTACCGCGCCAGATTATCTGCACTTTGAGAAAGGCATCTACATGGCGTTTTTCAAAAGCGGCATCATCAAAGGTGACACGGTGGAATACCAGACAAACTTTGGCATCACCATGTTCACGACCGGCAACCGTCGCACCCTCGACAGTTTTCTGGGTTTTCGGCGAGCGAATCCGGATCAAAGCGTCACGTTGTTGGACGAAAGGTGGAAAGTGAACGGGCGGAATGTGTGCTATACCCGAACGGCGAAAAAGGACGGGTGAAATAGAATAGGTGGAGGAGAGCCAGCAGAAGCGGAGACGCGCTGCTGGTTTTTTTGTGTGGAAATGAAGGGTAGGGGAATGGCTACCCAACAAAAACAGTGGCGCGGAAGGGCGTGCGGCAGTTGAAACACGCAGAAGGAAAGGGGACGAGAGAGCAAGCATGAGCAAGGTTGAATTAAAAGGGAAAACGATACTGGTCACGGGTGCAGCTGGTTTTATTGGCAGCAATCTGGTGAAGCGCATTTTCAACGATGTGGAGGATGTGACCGTCATCGGCATCGACAATATGAATGATTATTACGATGTTCAACTGAAGGAATTCCGCCTGAAGGAGCTGTCCGCTCATCCTTCTTTTGCTTTTATCAGGGGCAGCATTGCGGACAAGGCGGTTATCACGGAAATTTTTGAGAAATACAAGCCGCAAGTGGTAGTGAACCTGGCAGCTCAGGCCGGCGTGCGGTACTCCATCACCAACCCGGATGCGTACATCGAAAGCAACCTCATC
>CAZGKQ010000017.1:4038-15327 GCA_964526125.1 uncultured Faecalibacterium sp. | reverse complement strand
GCAGTGGAAAACCAGATCGTAAACATGACCAATCAACTTTTCATCGTCCGGCATGCACAGGAAAAAGTCATCGCCGCCAAAGTAGCCTGCGATGCATTTCTGCTCCTTCGCCAGTGCCATCAGCTTCTGGCCAATGGTTTTCAGCAGCTCGTCTCCCTCCACCTGGCCGTACCAGTTATTGAACAGCTTGAAATGCTCAATATCAATGGAGACGATGCATTTGCCGCTTAAACCGTCCTTCTCCTTCTCACGCTGAATCAGCAGCAGGAAGCTCTGCCGTTCAGGCAAACCCGTCAGTTCATTCAGCGTGATGCGCTGCTTTGTGCTTCCTTTCTTACCTTCCGGAAGCGCCGCAGACCGCTGACTTCTTTCAGACATGTTCCTCAGCCTTCTCTAATTCCTGCATAATCACGCATGCGCCTGTTCATGCAGACCGTATTTTGCATTTTTCCCTGCATCGCCTGTTGTTTTACACCGATACAGTAAACACTTCTACCATAAGTATACCATCAGTTTGCCATTTTCGCAAGAGGTTATGCGAATCAGATTTCTTTTTTGTCCTGTTTGTCATTTTCAGAAACCTGTTGCTTTTCTTCAGGCGGCAATTCTGCCGTTTCATCGCCTTTTTCTACGGTTTCAGGGGGATTTTCTGCACTTTCAGGGGGGATTTCTGCCGGCACATCGTCCGTTGCATTTTGTGCAGCCGCTTCCCCGGCCTTTTTGCTTTCTGCCGCCTTTCTTTCCTCCGCCGCCTTCTTCACGGTCTCCTCGGCAATGCGCCACGTGGTAGATACAAAGATATGGCCGTCCGCCAGCGCCTTGGCCATATCGAAATGCGTGTGGTCTTCGCCATTGTCCGGTTCCACCACGCGATCCTGATAGACGATGCGCAGCGTTTCCTTGTCCTGCGGCATCCGGCTCCACTGCTGCACCGTCCACGCGGCAATCAGAATCAGGAAGGGAATCATGTTGTAATGATAGCGCACCTGCGTTTCCAGCAGCATGTGGCTCAGCGCCGTCCCCAGGAAAAAGAGCATGCAGAGGAAAATCATGCCATCCGGTGCATACCGCTGCCGCCACGCCTCCATGCAACCCAGCGCCGCAAACAGCAGCAGCGCCATGTACATCACGCGGCCAATGGGTCGCATTTCCTCCAAGAAGTTTTTCAGTTCCGGCGTCAGCAGATTCTGTTGCTCCGCCCAGAGCAGATTCCAGTCAATGCCGAAATCGTCCGTCCCCCACAGGTCGCAGAATTTGCTGACCATCAGGTTCAGCACGTTTTCCGGCTCGGACTGGATGCGCGTCAACGCCACCTGCATGCACGCCTGATGCGCTGCGTTGGCCGAACCGGTTTCCTCAAAGGCATCGGCGAAGAAAGTGCTGTCCGTCTCGTTCCACAATCCGCCGGACTGCGTGTTCAATCCGACCATCAGGTTATATCCGGACGCAGACAGGCCGGAAGCAGGTTCCTGACCGATGGTGTCGGCAATTGAGCGCGAAATAATCATGCCCGTCACCGCGTAGCTCACAATGACCAGCACAATGCAGATGACTGGCTGACTGATCGCATACCGCGCGCCTTCCAGACGACACTCCCTCGTGGGATCGCCCTTCACCGTCATCTGCACGACGCACCAGGCCGCCAGCAGAATCGCCGCCAGCGGACGAATTGCACCAGCCAGCGCCAGCACCACGCCCAGCAGCACCAGCAGCCCCAGCGCTCGGCCAGGATTGGTGACATACAGGCTGCTCTGGCGGCGATCCATCACGCTGACCATGATTTCCAGCGACACCATGAGCATCATGGTAAAGGACGGCTCCGTGGCCACCATGCTGCTGTAGAAGATGTGGGACGGCCACAGGCTCATCAGCGCCACCGTCACCACCGTGCCAATCCGCCCAAACAGGCGGTATGCCACATGCCCGGCCAGCAGAATGGCAATCACGCTGCACACCAGATTGGCATACAGCGCATTCGTCACCGACTGGCCGAAAATCGAGAAGACAGGCAGCAGCACCAGCATCGGGAAGCCGATGGTGTGCGGATAGAGCGCAACATAGTTGCGATCCGGTTCCGCCTCCGCCGACATCATGGTATCATGGAGCAGCTCCCCGGCCATGCGGTAGTATGTTTCAAAGTCGGAATCCGGCTCCAGAGGGATATTCCAGATCACCCACAGGCGCAGATAAATGCCGACTCCCACCAACACCGCGCAGCACACGAGCAGCAGAATGTCCTTCGTCTTGCCCTTCAGGCGCATGCCAATCCGAGCGGCAACGCGGGCGCAAAGCAGCGCCAGCAGGCACAGCCCGGCCATGCTCAGCACCCAAATGCCCTGATTCAGGAATTCGCGCTCCGTTGCCCGGGTGACATAATGCATGCACGCGCACAGCGCCAGACCAATGCACATGGCAAAGAGCGTCAGGAACAGGTAATCAAACAGATTCTTCTTTCTGGGCATGCTGCATTCCTCCTTCCTCCCGGCCTTCCCGGCGTTCAAGCGCCCCGGCCGGAATCAGTTTCCGGATGACCACCGTCAGCCCGGCCACCACGAGCAGGTCATGGCAGAGCATGAAGGTATACATCTGCTTGTTATTATCCGCAAAGCCGTTACCAATCACCGACAGCGGATATTGCATCACACCGATGAACATCACGCACAGCAGCAGCAGTGCCAGCAGCTTTGTGCGCATGGGCGTTTTCCGCCGCGCCATCAGCACCACACACAGCACAATCACCGCGCCATAAAGCAGCACATATTGCCAGAAGGCACGCGCCGCAAACAGGCTGCGCAGGTTGCGCCACAGGTTGAAACGGTGCAATGCGTGATTCTCGCTGTACTTCGCGCCCGTGTACGTCATGAAGTTTGTGCTCAGCTCCACCGATTCCTGCGCCGCGCGATTCATCATCGTGAGCAGATCTTTGGGATGGCGCAGATAGTATTTGACCATCGTGATGGTGGTCACATGGTCGTAGAGCTTCTCCCTCAGATCCTCCGAGCCGATGGGATAGACATAATCAGCGCTGTCATAATAAGCATGCTTGCCGATGTCCGCCTTCATTTCCGGCGGAATCCCCAGCTCCTCCATCGCCGCATCCGGGTCGTCGGCGATCATCAATGCGCCGTAGAAGACACTCTGCCAGATGGTCTGTTCCTCCGATACGCCCTGATTTTTGCGATAAACGCCAATCGCGTCCCAGCTCACCAGCCCGGTCAGGACAGCGCTCATCGTCAGGAAAGCCGCCATGCGCTTCGTTTCCTTCGGGCGGTGATAGATGGCGAAAGCCACCAGCAGAATCACACCGGCCGGGAGCGCCAGCGCCATCTGCGCCTTGGCCGTGCACAGCAGCCGGATGCCCACGGCCAGCAGCACCATCCACAGCCAGCTTTTGCGGCTGCCGCGCGGCATCATCGCCAGATGCACCGCACAGGCGATGGTCATCATCAGGCCAACCGGAATCATCGTTTCGCCAAACAGGGAGTTATACCAGGCCATATAGTTTTCTCCCAGCAGCATGCACGGCAGCAGCAGCGCCGGAAGAATCGTCACGCGCCCCAGCAGCGGATACAGATCATGCAGAATCAGCAGCAGCGAAGCCACCGTGACAGCCAGCAGCACAAGCGCCTGAATCTGCGTGGAATACCCCTGCCCCGTCAGCAGGCTGACAAAGCGCACCAGCATGGAGGGAAACAACAGCGAATACGTCGGGTCAACGCTTGTCAGGCGCGCCGGGTGGAACGGCTCGCGGTAGCTGTAGTCCTCCACCACCTGCGTCGCCATCTGCGTGGAGGTGTCCGACAATTGCTCCGGCATCCAGTAGAGGTCAATCTGCTCCATCATGCGGCCATAGTCGCCATTGTTCACGCCACCGATATGCTCCTGCGGCAACAGCTGCCAGCAGCACAGCACCACGCACAGCGCTGCCGTTGTCCCCAGCAACAGTCGGCGATTGAACGTCAGGGCACTCAAGGCTTGCAGCGCCGTGCACCGCCCCTGTCCGGCAGGACATGGCGGCAGAGTCAGGTGATTTTCCTCGCGGCTGAGCCAGTGCATCACCTGCTGCACCAGCACCGCTGCGCAGACTGCCGCTACCATCAGCGCCGCCCAGCCCAGCAGAATCAGCAGGACTTTCTGCATCAGCAAATCCGCCTTGCCCGTCAGGATGACCGACAGCGGCAGATACAGCGTGCCGCAGAGCAGCAGCAGCGCCAGCGTCAGGCACAGCCGTCTCTCTCCGGCGCGGCGGCGCACCAGTACCATGAGTACCAGCAGCAACGCAGCAGCCAGCAGCAGCCTGAACATGCACTGCGATACATTCCCGTTCCCGAAAATGGTTTCCAGCACCGCAAAAGGCGACAGGCGCAGCTGCCGGGTTTCGCCCTCGTCATTGACGACGGCATAGCCGTAGGCATCCTGAAGCGTCGCCTGATTCTGTTCAAGCACCGCATTCACCAGTCCGGGATGCGTCACGCCGTAAATCAGACGCTTTTGCAGCGAAATGGTGCTGTCCAGCAGCGCTTTGTTTTCCGCCTGATTCGGGTCGCACGCAAAGCTGTCCGCCGGATCGTAGTAGCTTTTGCCCACATCGGCCAGATACGCTTCCGGCAGCCCCAGATCCGCCAGCACGGCCGCCGGATCCTCCGCCGCAGGGAGATAGCCCTGAAACACTGCCAGATAATTCGCCGCGGAGGACGAAATTTCGGTATCTTCCACAAAACCGGAATAAACGCCCAGCAGACACATCACACCCAGCAGCACCGTGCAGAAGGCATGCAGCGCACGCCATGGCTTTCCCGGACAGGTATGCACCGCCGAAAGCACCACCGCCAGCACCACCGCTGGGAGGAAGGCCAGCATCTGCGGCATGCTGCGCACCAGCAGCAGTCCCGTCAGCGTGACCAGTAGCGTTCCCTGCCAGCCGCTCCCCTTCTGCCCACACAGCACATGCGTCACGGTGCCCACAAACAGCAGCAGATAGGCCATCGCCGCGCCAATGGGAAACAGGCTGTTCAGATACGCCGTCAGCGCCGGATGAAGCATCAGCAGCGGAAAAAAGACCAGCGCCAGCCCGGAAGCCATCTGACTGCGGCGCGCCAGCCCCGATACCGTCAAATAAGCGCCAAGGCTGATGAGAAACGCATACGCCAGTGCCAGAAAGCGCGTGCTGAATTCCAGCCCGAACGGATGCGTGCAGAGCCGAACGAGTGCCACGGCCACGCCCATCGAGCTGGGCGCAGAAAGAACCAGCGTGGAATACGCCATTTCCTGATAGGCATAGTTTTCCAGCCTGCCGTACTCGTCCATTCGCTGCGCGTCATACTCCAGCCCAAGCCCCTGCGCCATCGTCATGCTGCCGCTGCTGCGAACGCCAATCACCGGCTCGGAAAACAGCGTCCAGAGGATAGCGAGCAGCGTCAGCAGCGCTGCGGCCAGTCCCAGCAGACGGGCGTGAACGGTTTCCTTCATGCGAACGCGCCTCCTTTCCCTACATCAATCATAAAAATTCCTGAAAACCGCCTTCAGCACAGACAGCCGCAGCCACCTGTGCCGAAGGAAATATGGCCTTTTCGCCCCTCCCAAAAGGGGTTGGCCTCTGTTTTCTGCTCAGAAGCGGCTGCCTGGCAGTGCTTCTGCGGACAGGGCTTCCGCTTCTTCCGCGCTGAGCACCTGATCCAGCGTCGTCAGCGTGCGCACACCGGCTCCGGAGAAGCGGAACAGGTTGCCATCCGCATCGCGCTGCGCACCCAGCAGCAGCGTTTCATCGTAGTTGTCGCATGCGCTTTCCACCTGCCCAACCAGTGCGCCGTCTGCATACAGGCTGTACTGCGCATCCTGCTTGACCAGCACCAGATGCAGCGTCGCCTGATTGGCCGGGAGGTCAAGGGTGAACGCATAGCTGTTGCCCACATAGACGCTGATCGTCTCCGTACCGTCCTGGCGAATCATGAAGCCGCGATAATGCCCGGCCTCCTCGCTGAAGCAGGACATGTACACCCCGTTGTTCACGCCCTTGCGGACATCCAGCACGGTGTCCAGCGTCCAGTCCTTGGTGCTCACGTCAAAGAGCTTCACGCCCGTATCCAGCACACGATCCGTGCCGTTGCCGACAAACGCGCCGGACAGCGTATACGCCACCGATTCCGCCACAAGCGGTTTGGGCATGTCCGCCGCCGGGTATGTCCACTCTGCCAGCGCTGCTTCGTCCAGCACACCGGCGAAGACCGTCAGGTGCTGCACCTGCGTCTGGCTGATGCGGAACACGTTGCCTTCCGCGTCGCGCTGCGCACCGAGGAGCAGCGTGCCATCATAAGCGTTGGCCGGAGAGGTCGTTTCGGCGACCAGGTCGCCGTCTGCATAGATGCGATACTGGCTGCCATCCTTGATGATGGCCAGCTGCATCGGCTCATTCATCGTGCCCTGAACCGTCACGCCGCTGTTGCCACCGAAGACGATGTTCACCTGCGCGTTATCCAGCTGGCGGATGAGCAGGCCGCGATAATCCGCCTGATTTTCATCAAAGCAGGAGAGGAACACGCCGCTGCCCGGATTCTCCGTCGGGGTCACGCTGGTCAGCAGCGTAAAGCGCGTGACCGGGGATTCAAAGAGCTGCACGCCCGTATCCAGCCATTCCGCCTGACGGTAGCCTTCCACGCCGCCGATGAACTGCTCCGGCAGGGTGTAGGTCTGTGTCGCTTCCGTCACGCCGATGCCCAGCGGCAATTCGGCTTCGGGGAGGTCTTCGGGCTGCCAGGAAAGGATCTCCGTGCTGGACAACACGCTGTCATATACTTCCAGATTCAGCACATGCGTCGCGGAGTAGCGGAACTTCTCTCCGCCGGGCGCAAGCTCCTGACAGCCGATGAGCAACGTGCCATTATAAGCGTCGCAGTCATATTCCCGGTCGCTGAACAGCAGCGTGCCATTGACGTAGACAGTGTATTCCGCCGCATCCTTGGCAATGGCCAACGTCATTTCGTCACCCAGATCAGAGGGCAGCTGTACAGCCACGTTGTTGCCCAATATCAGCTGGAGACTGCCCTGATTGCCGCGCAGCAGCAGACCGCGGTAGTTGCCACTGTTCTCTTCATTAAAGCAGGACAGCAGCACCTGATCCCCATCGGCCAGAAGGTTCGTATCGACTCGCGCCAGCAGCGTCCACGAACCATAGCGATTGCCAAAGAGCTTCACGCCGGTATCGACGCAGGTTGCAATGCCATCCCCACGGAACGCTTCCGTCAGCAGGAACAGCGGCTCCTGCGCGCTGGCCGTTTGATGTCCCCTGTCGCTCGTATTCCAGACATGGTCGGCCACCTGGCGGCAGTCACGCAGATCGTAGTTTTCCTTCAGCCACTGCCCAAGGAGCGTAGAAAACCGCGCAATCCCCTGATTGTTCAGATGACCAATATCATAAAAATCCGTCAGCGGATCTATAACTTTCGTGTCCCAGTTTTTCAGGAAATTCAGCATCGTTACGCCGTTTTCCGCCGCCAGCTTCTCCACGGAGTTCAGGCGCATGCACTCCTCCTCCGTCGCTTCATAGGGCGAAACAATCAGCACCAGCTCAATGTTCTTCTGTCGGCACAGCGCCATCAGTTTTTTAAGATATTTCTGGTTTTTTTCCGTCAGCGGCAGCGTGTCCGTGATGGCATCGTAATCCAGAATATTCAGCGCATTCACCACGCCTTCTGTCTGTGACGGCACGGCCAACGACAGATCATCCCGGTTCGTCACAAAATCCGCCTGCGTCAGTTCATCATAGCGCGTGTGGTAATAGGGCATTCCCCAGAAAGCTTCCAGCGAATCCTGCCAGGTTTCAAAGGCTGCAAAAGCTGCTTTCAGCTTATTCAACCCCAGCGGCAGCATCTCAATATTCTTCAGTGCCACCTCTTGGGAGGAATAGTCCGCCGTCGTGCCACAGAGGAACACGTCCACCATGACAACCTTCGGCGACTGGTGCTTCAGCGCCTCGGTAAGGTAGTAATAGCTGCTCCACAGCGGCTGCATGCCCACCCACAAATCGTAGCTGGCAATGCCGGTTTCATCAAAAATCCGCTGATTGTCGATATTCATGCCCACATGTGAGGAGCCGACCATCAGCACATCCACCGTATCTTCCGGCAGTGCGCGCAGCTTCGTCATAGAGGTCATATCATCCGTTTTGATCATCAGCACCTGATCTACCGCCGCATAGCAGAGCGCCAGCACCAGCAGAAAAGCAACTATTTTGACTGCTTTTTTCATGATCCTCCGCTCCCTTCGTCAGAATTGCAGGTAGATGAACGACGAGGACGCAAAGCCCGGGCCGTAGATGCCAAAGATCAGCACCACAAACAGCGCCGCCAGATACAGCCCCCAGCGCAGCCACAATTGCTGCCGCTTGACCGTTTCCAGCACGGAAATCCCCTTCTCCTGCATCAGGCTGACCACCAGCAGCACCACCAGCGAGCCAAAAAGCACCAGATAGTCCGCCTGCGTAAAGCCCAGGCGCAGGAAGGTTTCGTCAAAGAAGACATCCCAGCGCCATCCGCGGAAGAGGCTGCCGATCAGGTTCAGCGCATCCTGCATGTTGTTGGCGCGGAAGAAAATCCACGAAAGATCAATCAACAGGAAGGTCACAAGGCTCTGGCCAATGCGGAAGCTGGCGCTGGACGTGCGCAGGTGACATTTTTCCTGCACGCGGCGGCGGAAGGGCTTCGTCAGGCCGCCCACCACCTGATACAAACCGTTCAGGCCGCCCCAGATGATATAATTCCACGCTGCGCCGTGCCACAGGCCGGATACCAGCATGACAATCATCTGATTGAGGTACTTGCGCACTGTTCCCCGACGATTGCCACCCAGCGGAATATAGAGGTAATCGCGGAACCAGGTGCTGAGCGAAATATGCCAGCGCCGCCAGAAATCCGACACGGAAAAGGCGAAATACGGCCGGTTGAAGTTTTTCATCAGCCGGAAGCCCATCACCTGCGATGCGCCCAAGGCAATGTGGGAGTAACCGGCGAAATCACCGTAGATCTGGAAGGCAAACAGCACCGCAGCCAGCGCCACCGTCGGCCCCTCGTAGTACGCGCTGTAGTTGAACACCTGATTGACCAGCACCGCCGCGCGGTCGGCAATGACAATTTTGAGGAAGAAACCCCAGAGCATGCGCAACAGGCCATCCCGGATGTTATCATAATTCAGGCGGTGCGGCTCATCAAACTGCGCCAGCAGATTCGTCGAGCGCTCAATCGGGCCTTCGACAAGTTTCGGAAAGAAGCTGACGAACGTTGCATATTTGAAGAAATTCTTCTCCGCGCGCACATCGTCCCGGTAGACATCCACCACATAGGACAGCGCCTGAAAGATGTAAAACGAGATACCCACCGGCAGCAGCACATCAAAGCGCGGTGTAACCGGCGCAAGCCCCATCCATCCGCGAACGGCGTTAATATTGTCCACCGTGAAGTCAAAATACTTGAAGAACAGCAGCAGCGCCAGATTAATGCCGAACGACACGCCCACATACACCTTTGACCAGTGGCGGACTTTCCGGCCATCTTCCTCCGCAGCCTTTTCCTTCGGGCGCGCCCGGCCAATGAGCAGACCAAAGGCAAACGTCACACCCGTGGAAAAGAGCAGCAGCAGCGCATAGGACGGATTCCAGTTCATGTAGAACAGATACGAGGTCAGCAGAATCCAGTACATGCGCCATTTTCCCGGAATCGCGTAGTACAGAAGCACCACAGCCGGAAAAAACAGGAGGAATTCAATGGAATTGAACAGCATTCGTACCACCGCTCCTTCTTTGCATTACAGTCATTACAGGAAATGAGGAAAACCTGACGCTCTCTGTCTGAAGGTCAGGCTTCTCCCCTGTGTATAACATCAGTTTTCGTCATACTTTTTGCGGCGCTGGATGCGCACCAGCACCAGCACCACCGCAATCAGCAGCAGCGCCATGCAGCCCATGCCCACCATCAGGAGCAGCATCGGCTCGCGATTTTCCAGCACCACCTCGGTAAAGGTCGGCTTTTCGTCGCTCTGTGCCCCCGTGACAGACACCGTAAACTGATAGCTGGACGTGCCGCCGTAAGGATCGACCACCAGCGCCTCCTTGCTCAGCGCCCAGCGGCCACGCTCGGTGCTCAGCGTTTCCAGCAGGTTTTCAAGACCCATCTGCGTGGAGGCCGTAACGGCCAGCACCGCCGCGTTCTCGCTGTAGGGGGAAGTGAAGATCTGCATCACGCCGGCGTTGCGTGCATAGTCGGTATTCATGACCAGCTTGTTGCTCTCCGCAAGCTGGAACATGTCCGGCGAATAGGCAAAGAGGAGTGAGGAATTGATCTGGCTCAGGAAGTTGTTTTCCTCCGACAGGCCAACCACAATCAGGTTGTATGCGCCATCCGTTTCCCGGTTGAAGCTCGAAGCCTTCATCGCCTTCAGTTCGCCATAGGGCGTGCTGCCCGAACCAATGACCGCCATCACACGACCGGCCAGCGTCATTTCCGTTTTCGTCGGATTATCGCTGAGCACCACCGCCGTCCGGCTGATTTTGCCGGACACCTGGAACGGCGCAGGCAGGCTGGACAGGCTGAGCGAGCTGTTCTTTCCCTGCGGCAGATACAGCGTCGAGGTGGCCGCGATATACGCCCACGGCGTGTTCAGCGAGCGAACCGTGCAGTCCAGATCCTTGATTTCAAGGTCGAAAACGATCGTCATGCTGCGGCCTGTTTCGCCGATGGCATCTGCCGGAACGGAGAAGGTCAGCGTTTCGCCGGTTGCACCGTCCTTGCTGAGCTTATGGGAATACAGCGGAATATCCGTGCCCCAGTAGAAGGTGACGAGGCTGCGGTCAAAGTCCAGATTCTCGCTGTAGCGAATATCAAAGGAGAAGCGGCTTTCGCTGGACAGCACATAATCATCCGCCACGGGCAGATAGACCGTCGTTTCCTGCGTGAAGGGGCCGCTGAAGCTCATACCGGCACCCAGAATGTCCTTGACGGTATACTGACCATTGAGCGCCAGACCGGAGGTCGCCGACGCCTGCGCATACTGCGCCGCTTCACCCACGCTGACGTAGGTATGGGACGTGTGCAGCTGCGTCACGCGCGCGGTGTCACTCATCAGGCATGCACCTTCATTCAGTGCAGCCGGTTCGTTGGCGATAATCAGCAGATAGTTCACATCGCCATCTGTCACACGCTCCACCAGCGCACCGATCTGCGGCACCTCCTGGCTGAGCAGCGACAGCAGATTCGCCGGGGTGTTGTCCTTCAGACCCACATAGATGCGGTTTTCGCGCTC
>CAZGKQ010000017.1:0-3938 GCA_964526125.1 uncultured Faecalibacterium sp. | reverse complement strand
ATTTTGACCCAGTTCGCGCCATTGTAATCGTCCTTGCAGCCCTCGTCGTCCGTCAGGCGCACATAGGAAAGCAGCTCCAGCAGGTTATAGCCCGTCTGAAGCAGCTCCACAGGGACGGTCACATACAGCACCGTCTGCGCCTCGTCCGCACGCACCTGAATCTGGCGCGAACCAAACGGCGTGCCGTTCATGTAGAACGTCAAGGACGAAATGTCCGACAGAATCAGGTCGGAAGCCGTATAGCACAGGCAGAGCACAGCGCTGGTCGGCCGGGCATATTTGGGCAGATTGGCATACAGGCTCAGCGTTGTGGAAATACCGCTGAGCGTGCGCGTGCCGCCAAAGGAAAAGTCCGCGTAATACGCGCCATTGGCCACACCTGCCTCAAAATCATTCATGGCCAGCTGCTGCTGCTCCATTTCTTCCTGCACCATCGCGTCCACCACGCCGACGGGCATTTCCTCCGATTCTGCCAGACCCTGCGGCATCGGCAGCAGCAGCAGCGCCAGCAGACAGGCCAGCAGGCGACTCATTTTTCCGCTATGCAACTTCATCGGGTTCATCCTCCCCTTAATCTGCGGAGCGTTCCGTTTTATACCAGGTGTAATCCACCTTGTTCACCAGTTTCTTGATGGTCATCCACATCGCGCGCAGCACCACAACCACCCACAGCTTGGAATAGGAAAACAGCATGAGCAGCACCAGTCCGGCGGACTGCATGTTAAACTCATTCTTCTCCTGCGCCAGCGTCAGCATGACATTGCATTCAAACAGCGCACAGGCCATCACCCAGACCATCGTGGACAATCCGCCCAGCGACACATGGCTGTAACCCAGCACGCCCAGGGCAAACAGCGTATCCGAGCAGACCAGCGTGAAGGCCATCATGATATACACCAGCGCGTAGTAAATCACGTCGAGGCGCATTTTTCCGGCGGTGGGGTCAAACGCGTACTTGATGTTGTTCATCAGCACATACAGGTTGCCCATCGCCCAGCGCGTTCGCTGCTTCATCCAGATGCCCAAGCGGAACGGCTCCTGCTCCCAGGTGACGGCCTGTGGCACAAACTTGATCTGGTAGCCCATGCGGTAGATGCGGAAGCTGATTTCCGTATCCTCCGACAGTGCATCGGGATCCCAGCCGCCAATTTCCTCAATGATATGGCGGTGAATGACAAAATTCGTGCCGGGAATGGTGCACAGGTGGAAATAAAACCACCGTCCGGCCTGATTCATGCACTGATGCGAGAGTGTCTCAATGTTGACAAAGCGCGTCAGCAGCGAAGCGTTGCGGTTGCGCGTGCGGAATTTGCCGATCACCGCGCCCAGCTTCTCGTCCACCATCAGGTTTTCCACCAGAATGCGCAGCGCCCCCGGTTCGGGCGTGTTGTCCGCATCGTAAATAGCGAAAACGCTGCCACGCGCCACCGAAAAGCCGATGTTCAGCGCGTTGGACTTTCCCTTGCCGCCCACCACGTTGTCCGTGCTGATGACGGTCAGGTTGCGATCCGGATACTGCGCCTGAATCTTCTTGAGCACTTCCGCCGTGTTGTCGCTGGAATTGTCGTTAATAACGATGATTTCGTAGCGATCCTGCGGATAGTCAAATTTCAGCAGTGCGCGAACCGTCCGGGCAATCACGATGCTCTCGTTATGCGCCGGAACCATCACGGACACAAATGGGTATTCCTTCAGCTCGTGGTGTCCATCCGTTTTCCGGCAGCGATGATAGTAGATGAAGCCACCGACGGACAGAAACACGTTGATCACCATCATCGACCAGATGCAGATCATCGAAATCAGCATCAGGTAATCAGCCACCGTCATCGACATTCACCCCCTCGTGCCGGTTTGCGTCAGCCTCTTTTTCAGCCGCCCGGGCGCTTTTCGCATCGCCCAGCAGCTGCCGCCTGGTGTCGCGGCGTGACAGCGCCATGCCCGTGATGAAGAAGGCACAGGCGACCACCACGAAAATCATAATCAGCTGATTGCTGCTCTGAATCTGCTTGACCATGTTCTGCACAAAGCCACGGTCATAGACGTAGTTTTCGTCGTAGGTAAAATGCGTGTAAGTCAGGGAGACGGGCGTGCCGTCCACCACCATGCCGCTTTCCGGATGCCAGGCGACATAGATATTCCCGGCATAAACCGCCGCTTCCATCTCCCGGAGATCTTTGAGCACATGGCGCGAATTTTTCAGCCGCTCAATCTGCGTGCGGAGCGTTTCCACCTCCGCCGTCGCATCCAGATAAATCGCCTGTGCATAGGCGCTAGTGTAGGCATTCTGCTGCGAATAAGCCGGCGCAACCAGCTGGTGACCATCCCGGAGCGCCGCGTTTTCATCCAGCAGCGTGCCATACACCGCCTCATCGGAGGTAAAAAGGAACACCGTGCGCCAGCCGCGCAGCGCTTCCAGCCCGGTTTCGCTCATCAACCACACATCCGGCGCCTCAATCGCCAGTGGATAAACGCCATAGCGCGAATAGGCCGAATACGCCGTGGCAATGTTGGCCTTCAGATCTTCGACCGTGGTGCTTTGCAGCGTCACCAGCGGCACGCGCAGCAAAATCCCAGCGCCCCGGCTCTGCGCATAGGCCAGCACCTCGCAGAAGCGCTTCATCGCCGGATAGTCCGCATTGGAATAGATCGGCATTACGCAGATGCTGTAGGGAACGTTCTCCTCCTCCAGCATGTCAACCTGCTCCAGCAGCGCCTCGGGGGCGGCGAACGGGTACACCATGTCCAGCACCAGATAATTGCCATAGCTCGTCGGCGCGTTTTCATACGGCCAGAGCCACGCCTGAAGCAGCGTCGCCAGCTCTGCGCACTGAACTTCCTGCGTCGGGTCAAAATACGCCAGCTGCGTGATGTTTCCCACGCGCTGACACAGTGGATAGGCCGTGTTACCCAGATAGATTTCGCCGCCCAGCGACTCCCCCTCCCCCTGCATCAGCTTCAGGTGCGTCAGGGGAAGAATCTCGTCGCTGCTGGCGTTGGCCTGTGTGGTCAGGCGCAGGGTCAGCGTGCCTTCCAGCGTGACGGTCTCCGTCAGCGCTTCCACGCCGCCCTGTCCCAGCAGGAAAATGGGCAGCTCACTGCGCACAAGCAACGTCGCCGTTTTTTCATCCAGCTGATGCCCTTCATCCAGGCAGAGAATGACGGCGGTATATCCCTCAGTGTTCTCCACGGTCAGGCTATCCTGAAACGTACAATCCCAGCTGCTGTAGAGGGCGATTTTGCGCAGGACAGCCGTTGCAGCTGCGCTGTCCTCGCTGGCTGCCTCGTCGGTGAGAATCAGCAGACGATCTGCATCCGCCCGAGCCACAGGCAGCGCACCGAGCAGCAGCATGAGCAGCGCCACGGTCAGGGCACGCAGCGTCCAGTGAAGCACGCCCATGCGTCCCCCGGCTGTCTCCGCTCCGGTTTTACACATCATAGGCCAGCTCACTCTCAACCGCCTTCTTGAAGGCCATCATGTCCTTGCCGTATACATCGGTATACTCCTTACAGGCAATGCGCAGGTCAATGTGCGTGCCACGTTCGAGGATTTCGTCGAAAGCATCCTCCTTGGCCGCGTTGGCCAGAATGCGACTGCGCACATAGACACTGTTTTCCTCGTTGGAGGTCAGCAGAATCGCCATCGTGCCATGATCGTCGATGCAGTAGATCTTGTCCTCCACGCGCACGCTGTCCTGAAGCAGCACCGCCAGACGCTTGCGCAGCATCACATAGCGGTTATGGGACAGCATGCCGCGGAATTCCGACTCATAGCGGAGCTGAATCATCATCAGCGAAATGGGCAGATGGTTGCGGACGGAGTAGTTGACCATCATCAGGGCATCGCGGTACATAGCGCGCAGGTTATACAGCCCCGTCTCCTCGTCAATGAGCACCTGCTCCTCCACCTGACGGCGCAGCAGCGTATTTTCCGCATTGAC
>CAZGKQ010000016.1:14390-15719 GCA_964526125.1 uncultured Faecalibacterium sp. | reverse complement strand
GGAATTCCTCCTTTTAATTTGGGTACCTTTTTTCATTCAAAAGCCAAATTTCGGCTTTGACGACGTGTTTTGACAGGGTACGTTGCCGTCCCTCCTGTCGTTTCCCGGATGAAAACAGTTTATCACAGTTCAGCGAAAATTTCAATAGCATTTTCGCATCTTTTGGATGTTTTTTATGCTGAAAACGCTATCATCCGTCCATTTCTTCAGGCGTTTTGCCCAGACAGCAACAGGTTTGAATCTGCTGCTGTCCGGGTATACGCCATAAAGAAAGCACTGTTTTTTCCGGGCAAATGGGGCTTACTCGCCCGTAATACCGGCCTTGTCCACGCTCTCCACAAACTGCTTCTGCAGCACGAGGTAGAGCAGCAGCATCGGCGCAATCGCCAGCATCGTACCGGCCATGCGAATCGCGTCGTTGAGCTGGTTGGTGGACGTGGTGGACTGGGCATGCGTGGCAAAGGTGGATGCGTAGCTGTCGTCGAACTTGCTCAGCTCGATCATCAGCGTCGTCAAGCCCTTGGCACGGGTGTTGCTGCTGCCCAGATAGGTACGAACCAGATCTACATCGTTCCAGTACCAGATGAAGGAGAACAGCGTCACCACCACGATGGCCGCCATCGACAGCGGAATCGCGATGCGGAAGTACGCCTTGATGTGACCAGCGCCGTCGATTTCCGCCGCCTCAATCAGGGACTGAGGCACCTGACGATGGAAGTTGTAGAAGATCAGGATGCACAACGCACTCTTGAAGCCCATGCCCGTGATGGCCGTAATCAGGAACGGCATGACCGTGCCGTTGGCCAGCTTCAGGTTGGAGAAGAGCAGGTAGTTGGGCAGGCTGGTCGTTTGGGTCGGCAGCAGGAAGGAGAGGATCAGCAGCGCCATCCACACCATCTTGCCGGGGAACTTGTAGCGCGCAAAACCGTAACCGACCAGCGAGCAGACAAACACCTGACACAAGGTCGGCACCAGCGCCAGTACCAGATTCTTCAGCAGCGAATTCCAGTAGTCCATCGTCTGGATGGCGCTGCTGTAGTTTTTCAGCGTGATGGCGCTGGGAATCCACTTCGCCGACGCATCCAGCAGATCCTTGCTGGTCATCAGCGACCGGGAGAACATGTACAGCACCGGGTAGAGGTAAATGAAGGCAATGGTGATCAGCAGCACATACACCACGACACTCATGATGAGACCGCGCTTTTCGTTGCTGCCAAGCATCACCTTCTTGTAGTAATCCTTTCGCGAGCCCTTGGGAGGCAATTTCAGCTTCATCTTCATTCCTCCTTAGCGCAGCGTCTGAAGGCGCTTGACATTCTGAACCTTCTT
>CAZGKQ010000016.1:10960-14290 GCA_964526125.1 uncultured Faecalibacterium sp. | reverse complement strand
TCGTGAGGATTCTTAGTTTTCGCCATTGCTGCTCACCACCTTATAGCTCAGTTTTTCCAGCGTCACGTCATCCATCGTGGCGGTTCTGTCACCGAAGTTGAGGTACACCCGGGTTCCGTTGGACCAGGTCACGCAGGCCATGTCGCCCTGGCGCACATGGTCAACGATCATGCCGTCCTCCCCAACCGTGTTCCACAGCGCGTTCAGCTCCGTGTACCACTGCACAATCAGACTCTCGTACAGCTCATAGCAGGAGGAGTAGATGCCGGAGGAATTCGTCTTCTGCAGGGCAATGGGGTCTTCCCACGTCAGCAGGAACGCCGGACGCGCCCCCTGCTCCATCAGGTGCAGGAAGAATTCCTCGCTGTTGGCCTGGAAGTTGACGTATTCCGCGTAGAACGGAATCTGTCCCGACAGGGCAATGGCCAGGAAGGGAATTTCCGCGTCGGTGTAGGTGTAATCCGAACCACCGATGGGCAGGTCGCACAGGGTGCTGGCCAGCGGCCACAGATAGGCGTTGGCGTTCACCAGCGACGTTTCCATACCGGCTTCACGCGCGGCAGCGATGATGCCGGAGTAGATTTCCGCCAGCTCCGTCGTGTCGTGATAGTGATCCTTGTAGTAGTAATCCGCCATCAGCTCCGTGATGCCCTTGAAGGAAATGTTTTCAATCTTCGCATCCTTCAATTCACGAATCAGCGTTTCGCCAATGTTTTTGGAGGCTTCCGGGTTGAGGTAGTACAGCGTGTCGTAGACGATGCCGAAGGTCGGCTTGGAGTAGGTCTGAGAGGTAATCTTCTTAAACGCACTGTAGAGCAGCGTCACATGCGTTTCCGTGTTCAGGCTTAGCAGATCCGCTTCCAGCGTCACGGGAATGTTCAGCGCTGCGGCGCGTTCCTTCAGCTTCTGCAATCCGCTGTCGCCGCCCAGAGAGCGCGCCGGACTGTAGGAATCCGTCGGCACGCCGCCCGTCAGGCCGTTCGTCTGCCATCCACGGTAGAGGGCGCTGATGCCTTCCACGCCCTTATCCGCCAGCGTTTCCAGAATGTCGCCTGCCTGCTCGAAGGTGGTCATGACCACATCCGTCTTGCCCAGCACGAAATTCTCGCGTTCCAGGCCGAGGAAGTCCAACTGCACGTCGAAATCACGCTTTTCCGCGTTGTCGAACGTGCCCTTGTCCTTCAGGTAGTTGCGGTAAGCCACCGCCAGACCAGCATAGGAGGCCGTTTCGCCGTCCTCCAGCAGGAACTGCTCCACAATGTCGAAGTTGCGGCGCTTTTCAGAGCGCGTCGCCACCTGACCGGCAGAAGGACCCATCGGCTGATTGAATACGAAGCGGTAGGTCATCTTGGAGGCGACCCAGTTGAAACTCATGCGCACGCCGTTGGGGTAAGCCATGATGCGCGCCGCCGTATCGCCTTCTTCAATCACGCCCAGGAAGCCGATTTCGTCCGCCGTATGCACCATGCCGTAGATGGGCATGATGATGTCCTCGGAATTGACGTAAGTACCGGAGTTCACCACGTCATCCACGCCGAGGTTCGTGCCATACACTTGCCTGTCAAACGGCGAGGTGAAACGCCCCTCGTTGTTTTCCAGGTTGATGATGGCGCCCTGACCGTCGGGGATGATCATGTAGCCCTCTTCCTCGCCCAGCACGGTATGTCCCAGGAAGGGGAAGAGATAGAAGGAAGCCGTCGTGTAGGACACGTCGTAAATTTCCTTCACCTTTTCGCGTTCCACTTTCAGATCCGAACCGTCCAGCTTCGTACCGGTCAGGTACACCTGCCTGGACATGCTCTGGATGCTGTCCGCACGAACCTCAACATTCTTACCGGTCTTGTTGTCCGTCACCAGAATGCTGACCTCGGAGGTTTCCCCCTCGCCCAGCGGCACGGCGGCCTGCGCCTTGCCGTCCAGATTGCGAACCGTCACCTGCTCCCCGGCCACGGAGACGTAGCTCGTCGTCGGCACGGTGTAGGTGCTGCCATCCGCCGCCACCAGCGTATAAACCGTGGAATCAGAGGTCTTGGCGTACTTCTGCAAATCAATGCGAACGTCCTCGCCATTCTCTTCGCAGATGATGTAGGGCTGCTCGTGGGTTTCCACGATGCTGTCCTGGGGAATCCGCGCCTCGAAACCGGCCTCGTTCATCGTCAGCACCAGATCGTAGCTGATGCCCAGATCGGTGTAGGTGACGTGCGCGGTGAAGCCATCGTCGCGGCGGTCGTAGGTGATTTCACTGGCGGTGTTGATGAAGTCCGCCTGAGACGTGCGTGCCTGCACGTCCAGCAGATATTCCATCACCACGCCGGACTGGTAAAAGCCCTTCCAGGTGTCATTGTCCTTGTAATCATCGGGATTCTGCACCGTGGAATAAAGACGCTTGCCGGTGCGCTTGCTTTCCACAATGATGGACAGCGTTTCATCCTTCAAATACAGGTTGAAGCGGCTGTTCTCTGCGGCCAGCGCATAGCCTTCCGGCAGCGGCTCCGTGGCCGCCGTGGTCTGCTCCTCCACCGCCTCCTCAGCCAGCGCCGGGATGCATCCGCACAGCAGCACCAGAGAAAGCAGCAGGGACAGCAGTGCCTTCCAATTATACCTTCTTGACAAAGCGATACACCACCTCTCCGTAGATGGACGATACGAAGTCCACCAGCTGACTGATGAGCATATACAGCACCACGATCAGCGCCACTACCACCAGCACGCAGAAGGCAGTGAGGAAGATCGTCTTGATGGTCTTGCCCAGCGAGTAGTCGTTCTGATACATCAACATCAGGATAATCAGCAGGCACGTCCAGCCAATGCTGATGACCTGAATGAGCGTGATGAAGAATTCCTCATTGAAGGTCAGCACGTTGCTCAGGATCAGCTCAATGGGCAGGAAAACGATCATCGGCGCGAGCGAATACGCTGCGGAAATGAACAGGTCGCGGAAATGCGCCTCACCTTCTGTGATGGTGCAGACCAGATAGCTGCAAATCGTCAGCAGGAAGAAAGCGCCGAAGATGATGGCAAAATCGTTGAACAGCTCATACTGTCCATCCGGCACCGTCTTGAACAGGAAGCCGGAGAAGTACTTGTTCGCCACATACAGCACGAAGAAGGTGAACAGCACCACGAACGCGCTGAGGATGCTGGCGCGCTTTTCGCGCTTGATGCCATAGCACGCATCGTAGGGATTGCGCAGCATCATGAAGCAGTAGCAACTCTTGTTGATGATCGGGATGCCCATGATGAAGCGCCCAACCGCACGGACGGGCTTGAGCACGCCCCACTTCCGGTCAAAGACCTTCAGCAGGTTCCAAACCACCAGCAGCGCCACCA
>CAZGKQ010000016.1:3624-10860 GCA_964526125.1 uncultured Faecalibacterium sp. | reverse complement strand
GAAATCTGCACGATACCGTTGGTGTTGCCGGTCGAGGCGATGTAGAGATTGCCGCGCTTGTCCAGCACCACCTTGTTCGGGCGGTACGGTGCGGTTTCGCCAAAGAGCTGATGCGTGGGCTTTTCGTATTCCTGAATGACCTCGCCGTCCTGATTAAAGACGACAACGGCGCGTGCCTGTTCGTCGGCGACGTACACATTCAGGTCGCTGTCCACCCACACGCCCTTGGGAGACTTAAGGGTTTTCTTGCTGCCAATGGTCTTAACCAGTTCACCGTCCTGCGTAATGACGACGATGCGCTTGTTACCATTGTCCGCAATGTACAGGTTTCCATCCGGACCCAGTCGCAGATCAGCCGGCGTCTTGAGCGTCTCGTCGCCAAAGCGCGTCATGGTGCGGATAGGATCGTAGGCTGTCTGTGTTTCCACCAGATTTTCATCCGTGCCGAGCGTCCATGTGCGGTAGGGCGTCGCCGCCTGTGCCGTCACACAGGAGAAGGCCAGCAGGACGACCAGCAGCATTGCCGCAAATTTTTTCATCTTGCTCCTCCTTCTCTTACTTCAGGCCAGAATGCGCCATCGTATCCATGACGTTAGACTGCATGATAATGAACAGCACCAGATTCGGGACGAACATGATCAGCGCCGCAGCGGCTGCCATGCCCTGACCCTGCACCGTCCCCACGCCGGAGAGCGTATTCATGTAGAACGCCAGCGTGCGGATGCTTTCCGAGCTGGTGAACAGGTTGGAGGTCTCCACGTTGTTCCACACCTGCTGGAAAGCCAGAATGGCACCGGTCGCGATGGCCGGCTTGACCATCGGCAGAATGATTTTCAGGTAGATGGTGAAGGAACCTGCGCCTTCCAGCTGCGCCGCTTCCAGCAGCGAGTTGGGCACCTGATCCATGAACTGCTTAATCAGGAAGAGGCAGACCGGCATGGCGATCAGGGGCAGGATGTGCGCCCACCAGGTATCCAGAATGCCAATGGCCGAGATGGTCAGGTAGCGCGGAATGACAACCGCCGTCGCCACGAACATCAGGGCGAGGTTGTTGACTTCCATGATGACGTTCTTGAGCTTGAAGTTCATCTTGCTCAGGGCGAAACCGGCCATCGTGGAAATCAGGATGGACAGCAGCACCACCGCCAATGTCACCACCAGAGAGTTGTACACATAGCGTGAAAACGGGATGGTCGCGCCAGCGGCCTGCTGGAACAGATTCTTGAAGTTGATGGTGGACGGATGGCTGACGAAGAACTTCGGTGGGAAGGCGTAAAGTTCGTCCATCGGCTTAAAGGCATGGCAGATGATGTAAATGATAGGTGCGCCCATCAGCGCCGCCAGAGGAATAAGGTACAGATACATCGGAATCTGCGACTTATCGAATTTTGAAGGATTAACCTTCGTTCCGCTAATTGCCACGGGATACTGACCTCCTTTCTCAGTCTTTTTCCTCAAAGAGCTTGCGTGCCACGATGGAGAAGGCGTAGATGAGCGCCAGCAGTCCCACGGAGACCGCAGCCGCGTAGCCCATCTCGTAGCGCGTGAAGCCATAGTCCTCAATATGATTGACCATCAGCTGCGCCGCATACTGAGGCGTGGGATTGGAACCGGTCAGCTGCACGCCGATTGCGCCCTGCTGGAACGCATTGGTGACGGCCATGACCGCGCCGAAGAGCATCTGCGGCTTCATGGAAGGAATCGTGATGTAGATCACTTCCTGGAAGCGGTTGCGGATGCCGTCGATGGAACCGGCCTCGTACAGCTCGGTATTGACGTTCATCAGACCGGCCAGCATCGCCAGGAAGCCAACGCCCATCGAGGACCACAGTGCCACGATGATGACGATCGGCATGATGTAGTTCGTGTTTTGCAGCCAGATAATCGGCTCATTGATGATGCCCAGCGCCGTCAGGGCGTAGTTGGCAATGCCGCTCTGGTTGCCCAGGAAGACGGTACGCCACACCACGCTCATGGCCACGCCCTGCGTCATGGAGGGCGAGTAGAGGATCAGCGCCAGCACCGTGCGCGGCAGCTTGCTCAGCTGGCTCAGCGACCATGCCAGGAAGAAGCTGAGAATGTAGCCCACCACACCAACAATCAGCGAGAAGAGGATGGTGTTCGGCAGCACATATTGCAGGAAGATGGTATCCTGCGTCAGCAGGTTGATGTAGTTCGTCAGACCCACGAACTGCGGCGTCTGTACGGCATTATAGTTCGTAAAGGAAAGCAGCACCGCCATGCCCGTCGGGATGATGATGAACACCGTAAAGAGCAGCAGGTATGGGAGCAGGAACAGATACGGGGTTGACTTTTTGGTAATCATTTCGCCGCTTCCTCCTCCGTCGTTGTTTGATGGGTTGCGTTGTATTCGTCAATGTACTTCTGCACCACGTCTGCGGTGGGGGTCGGGAAGTCCTTGAGCATTTCGCCATCCTTGTAGTAGCCGAATTCCTCCAGCTTGCGGTACGTCTCGCGGTTGATGCGCTTGACAGCCGTATCCATGGCGCGGCGTGCTTCCACACCATCCACCGTGACGGAGATGAAGGCGTTGGACAGCTCGCGTTCCAGCATGTAGGTGCCCAGCACCCAGGGCGCTTCCGTCATCCACTCCATCTGTTCGATGATGACCTGCTTATGGGAGGCGCGCAGCGGCAGGGTCGCGAAGGCTTCCTTGTTTGCCGTCGGCCAGATGTACTCAGAACCATAGGTGCTTTGCAGCAGGTTGCCGAATTCGCTCTGCACTTCCGCAGAAGACCACCACTTGAGGAATTCCCAGGCTTCCTCCTGCTTCGTGCTCTGGCTCATGATGCCCATCGTTTCCGCACCGCCGGTCGTCCAGCGCTGCACCTCGCCGTTTTCATCCGTCAGGCCGGGGAACAGGGCAATGTCCCACAAGCCGTCCAGTTCGGGCGCCGCGTTGAGCAGCAGGTTGTAGGTGGACAGGTCCGCAATGCCAATGGGCAGCGTGCCGTCACGGAACTGCTGGTAAAAGCCAGGAGAAGGCACGTCCGTCGGCATGTTGTAGACGGTGAACAGTTCCGTCAACTCCTTGAAGCCGTTCAGGGAGATTTCGCTGTCCAGCGTCGTGTCGCCGATGGTGTCCGCGTAGATGGAGCCGCCAGCCTGCAAAATCAGCGGCAGCGTGCCGGGGAAGACCTTCGTGCCGACCATGCCAGCCGTGGGATAGTAGAAGTTCATGGAGCGGCGCTGAAGCTCCGGCAGGATGAGCTTGACTTCATCCATCGAGTTCGGCACCTCAATTTTGAGAGATTCCAGGATGTCCTTGCGGTAGAACATGACCCAGAAGTTGACCGTTTCCGGCATGGCGTACACGCCGTCGCCCAGGGTGTAGGGAATGAACAGACCCGTAGAGAAACGCTGCGCCACCTCGCCGAAATCCTCAAACTGCGTCAGATCCACCAGCGCACCGCGGATATTCAGGTAGGAAGGCACGACGTATTGCAGACCCAGCACCGCGTCCGGAGCCGTACCGGCGGCATTGGCCAGCACCAGCTTGTTCGCATCCGGCATCAGGGAGAGGTCCACCTCGATGCCCGTCATGGGGGTGAACTGCGTGTCAATCATGTTTTGCAGGGTTTCGACGTACTGGCGGCTGCGACCCATCCAGACCTGCAGATGGTCGTTGTTCTGGCTGCCAGCGGCATAGTCCTGCGAGGTGAAGGAGGACACAAAGCGCTTCACACCGGCCAGCGCGGACTGAAGGAAGTTCGGCTTGGACGGCAGTTCGGCATCCGCCTGATACAGGTAAATCTGGTCAATGGACAGGTCGTTGACCGCCATATCGGACAGCTGCTGTGCCAGCATGCGTGCCGCAGAGTTCGTGCCCGTGGAGAATTCCGACAGGCGGCGCGGCAGTTCCTCCGGCTCCTCAGCCAGACGGCGCAGCTGGTCGGCGCACATCGTCATGGACGAGAAGGCGCTGGCGCTGTTGTTGGGGGAATACTGTCTGGCGTAAGCCACCTGCTCGCTGCACGCATCGGCCCAGCCCGTCAGGCGTTCCACCAGATCGGGGAAGTTCTCCAGCATGCGGTAGCTTCGGTAGCTGTCTGCCGTCGTGCCACCCATAAGCGACTTGATGTCGTTGGACAGATCATTGATACCGTCCAGCAATTCGTCAATCGTCTCATAAACAGGTGTCAGGCAGGAAGCGTTGATGGTGAAGGACAGCGTGTGCTCGCCTTCCGTCAGGAAGAAGGTCAGCGGATCGCCGCTCTTCGTTTTGGCCTGCATGTGCGTGAAGGACGTGGTGTAGTCAAACGCGACTTCCCGAGCCTCCACGGAGGGAATTTCGCCATCAATGCGAATGTCCACAAACGTAGGGAAATCCGCCCGGGCACTCTGGCGATAGAAAGCGCCCAGATAGTACCAACCTTCCTTCGCCACGGTAAAGTTCCACGTCACCGTGTCACCAGCCGTGTCAAAGGACGCGCCGTCCAGATAGTTAATCTTTCGGTCGTCGTTGCTGTAGGGATTGAGCACCGCGTTGAACTCGCCAGCGCCGCGGATGGAGGACTTGCTGCGGCTCAAAATCTGCTCCGCCTCAATCACAATCAGCTGATCGCCAGAAGCATCCCCGGCGGTGTAAGCCGGAATCTGCGTCTGTGCGCGCAACGTCAGGCCGGACAGCTTCACGCCGCCGTCCTGCACCAGGAAGGAGATGGTATGCTCCCCTGCCGTCAGCTCAAACAGGAAAGGATCTGCCGTGCGTGCAGCCGAATCGCTGATTCCGGCCGTCATCACGCCTTCCTGCGCGTAGGGCTGCATGGCAATCTCATTGCCATAGCGGTCGGTGGGGAACACGCCGTCGTCCACCCACAGCGAGTGGAGCTTCACGCGCTGCATCTCCGTGAACAGCACCTGGCCATCCACCTTGACGGTCATTTCCGTCGGCAACGTCGTGTTGGTCGTGTTCTCATAAGAGAGCCACAGCTCATACTGCCCGTCCTCCGGGACGGTGAAGGTTGCTTCTCCCAGATCGCCCACGGCCAGAGACAGTTCCAGCGTCTGCTCAACATCCTCGCCTGCGTAGAGCGGCAGGGTATACAGCTTTGAAGCTGCGGTATAAAGCGTGTCGTTCGTCAGCGAATCCGTCGTTGCTTCTTCTGCCAGCGCGAAGGTCAGCAGACAGCAGATCAGGAGACACAGCGTCATGATTTGTTTGCGCAAGCGTTCCACCCCATTCCTTATTTATTCCTGAACCAGCGCCCGGATGGCCCAGAGGGAAGCCCCCGTTTCATCCAGCGCAGAAATGCAGCTCGCCCAGTTTTTCTGGGACGCATCCAGCGCCGTGTGCATCACGCCCACATACTCGTGGCCGTCCAGCGACAGGCGCACGTTCACGCCATCCTCGCAGACCCAGGTGCCGGTCAAGTCGCCCGTCACCGTGCCGTCCGCATTCAGGGTCATCACCTGGCTGGTATGTTCCACGGTGTTGATGTCGCGCTCGTGCAGCAGCACCTTGTAGATGCCACCGCGCTTTTCCTCCTCCACCGGCTGGGGACTTTCCCCTGCATAACGCAGCGGCGAAATCACCGGCCAGCCATCCTCCGTCATGTACATCTCGTGCACGCGGATGGCGAAGCTTTCGCCCGTGTTGGCAAAGCGCGTGTGGAAGACGATGAAATAGCGCCCCGTCTTTTCGTCATAAATCGCGGAGTTATGACCCGGCGAACGGTAGGCCAGCGTAATCTTGTTCGTATCCGTATCCAGCGCCTCGAACTTGTAGCCGCCCATCAGCTTCACGCCGTACGGCTCATAGTCCGGGTCGTTGAAGTAGGTGCCACGCTTTCCGGCGCAGGCAATCATGTCCTGTCCCAGCGCATCCTCATACGGACCGTCCGGCGTTTTGGAGCGGCAGACGCGGATGTTGTAGCCATCGTCTGCATTCAGGCCGCCGAAGGAGAGGAACAGATAGTAGTAATCCGTGTCGGGGCTGTACATGATGTAGGGCGCTTCAATGCGCGAGTGGTTGCCGCCCAGCAGCTTCTTGCCATAGGTAGCTTGACCCTTCAGGGGCAGCCCTGTTTCCGTATCCATTTCCAGAATGTAGATGCCGCCGGAGTAGCTGCCATATACCATCCACAGCCGCCCTTCCTTATCAAAGAAGGTGCAGGGATCGACGCAGTTGGGCAGCACCGTCGCATCATATCCGGCATAGCCGCTCTTGAGGAACACGCCCAGATCACTGAACGGTCCCGACGGGCTGTCGCTCACAGCCAGACCCAGCGCGCTCAGCGGCGAAGACCCTTCACAGGTGCAGTAGTACATGTAGTACTTTCCATCCGCCAGCTGCACCACGTCCGGTGCCCAGAAGGTGGTGGTCTTGGCGTACTGGAGCGCTTCCTTCATCTGCTCCTGCACGTTTTCCACCAGCGTGCAGCCGCTGCCGGCATCCTTGGAGATCATCTCCCACTTGATCAGATCCTGGCTGCGCGCCGCCGCCATATGGCTGCCATAAATGTAGTACCAGCCATCATCGGCGAGAATAATGGAGGGATCATGCACCGCGTCGTTCTTGTAGCGCGGAATAGGCAGTTCACTGTTGGGCGTCTGCACCGCCTCTTCCGCGGCGGCCATGGAAAACACAACAGTCAGAAGGATTGCCAGAAGACACACGGCGTGTTTGGCTTTCATTTTCTTTCCAGACCTTTCTTTCCACCGGAGGAATCGCTTGGAGCCTTTTCCTCCGGATTCGGCATTTTGTATAATGTGGCTATTCCTATGATAGCGTGACATTCCCATATTGTCAAGCTAAAATTCTCCGTTTCTTATTGTATTGCGATATGTTTTTGTGAGTTTTTTGCATATTTTGCACGATTTCATCATCGATTGCGCTACGAAAACGTTTTTGGTGCGTCATGTCCAGAAAGCGCTTCCTTGTGCATTCCCCACAAAACCGTTGTTATTTTTATTTTCTTCCGTTCCGAAAAAGATTCATTAATTTGCAGGATTTCTGTGCTTTGGAGGCGAATTTTTTATTATTACGATTATCCCCTTTTATCTTCAGGAAACAGGGCGCTTTGTCGGAAATGCGGAGTTTTTCGCGTCCAGCCATGCGCATCGTTTTTTCATTTTCCTGTCCATCCCGTTCCAGTCATTATAGTCGATGGAAATGAGGTGTCTTTCCGCCATGAACGTTACGCAGATTCTTGAAGAAAAAGCCATTTCTTCCGGCATGAGCTCTGCTGAATCCGCGGAATTCATCCGAAACTG
>CAZGKQ010000016.1:0-3524 GCA_964526125.1 uncultured Faecalibacterium sp. | reverse complement strand
GCCACGGCGGATGCATCCGCCAGTCCGGATGAATACCTGACGGACGTGGTGCGTCAGGAAGTGATGCAGCTCACCAGCCGCGAGGAGCTGATCTGCTATTTGCAGGAAAACAGCGCCAAATTCGGCAAGTGCCGCAACCGCGCCTGGCAGCTCTTCACATCCTACATGGAGCGATTGAAGGAGCCGCCGCTTGACACCAATCTCCGCCGCCTAACGGAGCATGGGCATCTGAAAAACGAAGCGCCCATGACAACCGCCTCCGTCCTGAAAACCTATCTGCACAGTCAGGTCATTCCCCGTGGCGAGGCTCGTGACAACATTCTGGATTCCAGCCGGGTCAACCGCGACCAGCGTGCCGTGCTTTCCAGCATTCTCGCCGCATGGCCGGATGAAAACAGCCTGCTGAAAATGGCGCGGCGGCAGATTCCCGTGGGGCGCAAGGCGCTGATTCTGCTGTTCCTCTCGCTGGACGATGACGTGGATCAGGACGATGATGATTTTTTCGACCTGACGCCGGAAGAAAAAACCCGGGATCTGTTTGAAAGCCGCCGCAGCCGCTTGAACCTGATGCTGGGCAGCTGTGGCTATCGGCTGCTGGATTCGCGCACCCCCTTTGACTGGATGATTCTTTACGCCATCAGCATCGCTGACATGTTCGACAGCGATAACCGGCTGGACGAACTGCTGACGGAGCTTTTTGGCGGAAGCCAAAAATAATCCAGCATTTTTCATTATGCTATCATGATACTGCCGAATCAGGCGCTGACGGAATTTTTTTCCTTCAGCTTATCAACTGCGTAGAGAAACAACAGAAACATCAGAGGAACATCAATGGATAGTCGAAAATGGTTAGCCAACGGGTCTGTCCTCCCCTTTCCCGGCATGAGCTGCACCATCCGTGCGCCCATTGGCCGTGGTTCTAACGCGCTGGTCTATCGGGGGACTTATGCGGACGAAACCAGCGCCGGTCACTCCCACGACGTGCTAATCAAGGAGCTTTTTCCCCTTGATCCACGCGGTGCGATTTACCGCGCGCCGGACAACGCCATTGCCGTGGAAAAAGAAGGGGAATCGCTGTATCGTCTGCACCGGGAAAGCTTTGAGCGGGGAAACCAGATTCATCTGTCGCTGCTGAAAACGAACCCGGCGATGGTGGGGGGCAACGTCAACACCTTCGCCTGGAATAACACGCTCTACACGCTCATGGGTTGCTCCGGCAGCGTCGATTTTCAATCTGCCATCCATGCGGAGCATTTAACGCTGCACAAAATTGTCCAGCGCACGCTCTGTCTGCTGGACGCGCTGGAAGTTTTCCATACCGCCGGACTACTCCATCTGGATGTCAGCCCCGATAACGTGCTGCTCATTCCGCAGGGGGCACGCGAGCATGTGCTGCTGATTGATTACAACAGCGTGGGGACTTACGAAGAATGGCAGAACAAGGCCACCGAATACCGCTGCATCAAATCCGGCTATACCCCACCGGAAATCTGCAACGGCGAGATGAAGCTGATCGGTCCGCATTCCGACCTGTATTCCGTGACGGCGGTGTTCTACACCTGCCTGATGGATCGTCCGCTTACGCTGGAGGAGACGGTGGCCGCCGTGCCGCCCGATGCCTCGCAGAGCCGCTATCTCCTTCATTCGCCTGACACCGTTCTTTTCATGGTCAAGCGCATCCTCCGCCGTGGCCTGAATACACTGCCCAGCCGCCGTTATCTCTGCATTGACGACCTGCGCGCCGATCTGTTGGAACTGCTGGATCGGATTGACTGCGTTGGCGTGACGCACTGGGCAATTTACGAAAATTCGCGTAAGCTGCTGAATGCCTTCATCCGCAGCAACCCTTCGTATTCCTTTTTGCAGCAGCAAAATCGCATTTATCCCATGCACTTCAGCAGCGATGATGGTTCGCAGTCGCTGAGCGAAGAGAGCTTCCTTCAGGCAGCGATTTCCGGTGCGCCCATTCTGCTGGGAGCGAACGGCGGTCTGGGCAAGACAACGGCACTGCTGCACATGACACTGAGCCAGAATGCCACCTACCGCGCCAACGAGCCGGTGGCCGTGTTCCTTTCCGCCTATGCCTACCGCCCCCGGGAAAAGTGGTTCATTCATGACAGTCTGCTCCGGGCGTTGAAATTCAAGCCGGATACGGACACCTACGCCGCCGCACGCCACGAATTGGATCTGCTGCTCTCCCACTCGCTGAAAACGCCCTCCGGTCGCAAGCCGGTGCTGCTGATTCTGCTGGACGGTCTGAACGAAGTGACCTGCGATGCCAGTCTGGTGATTCAGGAGCTGAACGACCTGAGCACCCTGCCCGGCGTGGCGCTGGTGGTTTCCTCGCGCAGCGAAATTCAGGGACTTGCCGGCAGACACTTCACCTTAGAGCCGCTTTCGGAGCAAGAAGTACAGTCCGAGCTGTCCGCCAACCACCTGCTGATGCCGGAGGACAGCCGCATGCACCAACTGCTGCGCATGCCCCTGATGCTCTCCATGTTCATCCGCGCCGCCACCACTTCCGGCAGCCAGCTCAACGCCTCCACCGCAGAGGAATTGATGCACCTCGTGCTGCAAATGGAAGTCAACCGCTTCCCGGAGGAGCGCGACGAGCATTGGCAGATGGCCGTCGCCATTCAGTATGTCCTCCCGGCCATTGCCGCGCAGGAACTGCGCCACAACGGTGCCTTGACGGAAAACGAGCTGCTGAAAACCGTTGCTCAATGCTACCAGACCGTTTCCCGGCAGGATCTGGCGGTTCTGTCCCCCGTCTGGATCGGCCACCGCCGCGCCATGCTTGCCAACGCCCAGACGCTTGATGACTGGTATTCCACCATTGTGCTGGAACTGCTCTGGCAGCATTCCGGTCTGCTCATCCGCGATGAAAACGGCAAGTTCCGCCTTTTCCACCAGCAGTTCCGTGATTGGCTGCTTACCTTCCATCAGGTTCACCGCCATCGACTCATGCAGCGCCGGTTGCTGCGTTCCGGCATTGCGCTGGTGATTTGCATTTGTCTGTTGGTGGGGATGTGGCGCGGTGTCTGGATTCCTGTTGTTCAGCCGCTGCTGCTGCAATCACAGCAAGTGTATTACCCGGAGGACGAGATGGATTCTCTGCTGCGCGAGGCCATTGCCCAATGCAAACATCAGGAGGAGATCAGCTACAGCCTGCTGGTCTGCCTTGACAGCGCCAGTGAACGCGATCTCTACTACTTTGATACGCAGTATGATGTGTTGGTGGCAAATGTGCAAAGATATGCGCTGAATCGCTCCGAAAGCTACACGCTGCTGTGCGAAAGCATGGAGCAGAGCTATCCCGAAGATGCTGTGATGCCGTGGTCAGAAACGGATTTTGCCTTCACCACTTTCTCCGCACTGGCGACACTTCCTGCCGAAACATGCACCCAGTACCTCGAGTCTTTGCGTGTGCTGGAATGGCTGGTTCGCAACGATGAGTGGTATGAGGCGTATGCCGAATCCTACATTGATACTTTCATGTCGGTGCTGGATGTGGACAGAGCCAT
>CAZGKQ010000015.1:0-16619 GCA_964526125.1 uncultured Faecalibacterium sp. | reverse complement strand
CTTGGCGGTTTCCTGCTTTCGCTCTGGCTCTGGCAACGGAAGAAGCATCATTCCCCTTTTCCCTGCTTCCCTTCATCGGGAGGTGGGGATTTTTTCTTTGCGGTAGCGGCTTGACACGCCAAAAATTTCTCTGCTCCAATAATCCTGACGAACTTTGACAACTATATACATCAACAAAACTAGATAACACAAAAACAGCAATCTCTTTACAGAAACTGCTGTTTCACAAGTGGCAGGGGCAGAAGGACTCGAACCCTCAACAAAGGTTTTGGAGACCCACGTGTTACCATTACACCATGCCCCTTTATGCACTTCGTCGCAAGCCGCAAACGCTTCAGGCGACTTGTATAGTTTATCATGATGCGTGAAAAATGTCAAGGGGGAAAATGAAGTTTTTTCGCAGCCCCACCCCACGAAAAAGGATCTTGTCAACAAAAGTCGCAAGTGTTATAATAAAATCACTTTCCACAGAGAAAGTGCGATTCGCCAAGCGCTGCGGTCATGCAGCCCCTGGTGTCCCCCCAAGAATTTTATCGGTTGAAGGGAGGTTCAGCTTCGAACCCATATGAACAAACCCCTGTGGCTTAAATCGTCGCCTTGCCGCGTTTAAGGCTGAAGGGTGTTATCAGATTTTGCTGTCCGCCCTGCAAGAGGAGCGTTTTTACGCAAAAAAACGTTCTAACAAGGAGCGGATCGGCGCAGCGTACCTCCAAAAGTTCGAAGCAGAATCAACAGAAAACCACCTGGTATGAGATAAAAACGTTGCGCGTTTTCGAGATTTATTCGAAAATCGAAAACCATACAGAGGAGGCATCGACGCAAATGCACCGAAAGTACTGCTTACTGGGCGTGATGCTGGCAGCTTTCCTGCTCTTCAGCGGCGTTCACAGCTGGCAAAGCAACAACCGGGCCAGTGTGAAAATCCACCTGAACGATACACAAGTTGCGCAGGGGCGTTTACCGGACAAGACAACCTTTTTTCCTTCCAACATGATTTCAGAGGAAATTTTGCAGCAGGCGATCAATTCATTTAACTGGCCGAATCTTCTGACAGCGGAAGATTTGTCAAACCGCCTGACACTGCGCCCGATCAATGCCGACGCACAGACCGTCAGCACGGTATACCAACTGTCGCTCGATTTGAACGCCATTTCCGGAATGAACGGTCAGGCAGACGCGTTGTTGGACGCCATCTGCGCTCAAATTCGATTGTATTTTGAAAAGCATCTGCCTTTGCATCAAACCTTTCTTTCAGCGCAAGTCAGCGAAGCAAATGAAAACGGACTCAATCCAACCGAACCGTACCTGTATTTAGATGCTCTTGAACTGCGTGCGCGTCAACTTTCGCGGTATCTGGATGAGCTTTTGGCAAAGGGCGGTTTTTTTGATATTCAGGGTGAGAATTCCGCCCATGTGGCGCGTTTTGCTGCCATGAAAAGCACTTTGAACGGCATGATGGCGTATGACTTGCCCATGGTGAAGGCACTTGTAACGGAAAACGGCGTGGCGCAGGATGCAGCATGGCTTGCACAGCTGCTGACCTGCCAAAATCAGCGCCGAAATGCAGCGATTCAGCAGAAAATGAACGTCTACACCGCCAATCAGAACGGCATCGTGCAGTATGGCGCGTATGTCCCATCGTCGGCATTGATTCCGACGATGGATGAAAACGGCGCATATACCTTATCTCGCACAAGAACGGCGATAGATGATCTGGCGAACGCAGCGGAAGGAGCACTCGAAGAAGCAAGCATTCTTCAGCAACTTGTGGCGGAGACTGAAGCCATGCTGGAACAGCTTCGGGCAGCAGAAGACACCGAAACAGCAAATGTGACTACCAAGATAGAGCCATTGCTGGCGCAACTGACGGCGCAGCTTAACGACATTTCGCAGGAACTTTGCACCATCGCGCAGGAAGAAGCCGCTATCTGGTCAAAAAACGCCATCATTTTTGAACAGCAGCCAATATCCCTGATCGACCGCATTGCATGGAAACAAACGCTTGCAGAAACAGGCGGCTGCTTGCTGTTTGCAGCTTTTTGCATGCGGTTGTGGGACAAACGAACAGCGCGAAAAGGAGCGACGCATCATGATAAAATTTAATGTGCTTCGCTACTTGAAGCGATTTTCGCTGTTCATTGTGCTGTGGACGGTATTCGGGGTGCTGCTGGTTCATGGCTATGTGCAGCGTCAGCAGGAGTACACGGCTTCTGCGGTGCTGATGGATACCGGTGCTGTGGGAAACGAAATGAGTCTGAACGAAATCACCCATTCCACGGTCATTTCCAGCGCCAACGCTTTGCTGGGCAACCGTGCAAGCGGCCTGGATTGGCGTGCCATTTGCACGGTCACGCCGTTGTCGGAAGAAGAAGCTGCGGTTTCTACGGAAAAATCGTATCGCGTGCAACTGACTGTCCCGGGTGCATACGGTGAGGAAACGGCGCGTCGGGCGCTGGATGCGCTGTTGCAAAGCTACTGTGAGTTCTATACGGAACAATATGTTGCAATGTCGCTACCCCTGCTATCCTCCGTGGGGACAACCGTGGCAGACGAACCCTATTCGCACGTTCAAATGCTGGAAGATCATGCAACCACCATGTTGTCCTATTTGCAGGAAATGCAGGAACAATATCCGCAGTTTCGTTCCGCCCAGATGGGTTTTTGCTTCGCAGATTTAACGGAATTTTACCAAACGCTAGTCGACGTGGAAATTCCAGCGCTGTATGGGCAAGTCCTGACGAGCTTGAATGCCCAGCAGCAAACGTTGCTGCAAACGCGCTGGCAAAACGACATTCAAGCCTTTCTCCGCCGTGAAGAAAGCCGCAATGTGCAAAAAGAAAAGCTTCTGACGCTGTTGCAATCCTATGCAAAAGAAAATGATGCGCAAACCATCCTTAACAGTGCCATTTCACTTACAGAAGCGTCCGCTGTTCAACCCACGACGGCACGGCTGATTTTGGAACTGGTGGCGTTGGACGTGGAAACGGCCAACGACGCGCAAAATCGCTCCCTGATGCAGGAACAACTGGCCTTGCTTACAACGGTGGAGCAAAATAACGAAAATTCTGCGGCGCTGGCCACGGCCCTCCAAGCGCTGGAACAGACACTCATCGACAGTTATGCGCTGGTAAGCACCATGGCGCAAGAGTTGAACCAGGTGATGGGCGCAGAAAAGCTGCAACAGAGCCGTTCCATTCAAGTAACGGCTAAATTGAACGAAACGCTTTATCCGGCCTTGGCGCTGGTGCTTTTCCTGCTGCTGGGCTGCGGTGGCGCGGTCGTGCTGGGGCGGTTGCTGGAAGTGCGGACGGCGCTGCGAGCTGCGATGATTGAAGCGCTGACACAGGCAGAAGCTTCTCCCGAAACGGATGACAAACATGCTTGAAAATCAGAGAGCGTATCAGTTCATCATGTCCAAGACGAATTGCAGACCGCTGGCGTGGCTGACGCAGATTTTCGCAAAAGGGCTGGGCATGGCCTGTGAGGCGCTTTGCTCCCTGTGGCCGGAAAAGCCGCTGAACGCACGGACAGCGGCGGAAGCACAAGCCGCTTTAACCTCTTTTTACCCCTGCCCGACCAGTCCGTTGGATTTTCCGCCCCTTCCGCCGCAGGACGAAAACGTAGCGTTATCGGTCATTGTGCCGGTTTATAATGCCGAAAAGAGCATTTCGGCCTGTCTGGACAGCATCCTGACCCAACAAACGGCAGAAACGATAGCGTTGATCGTCATCAATGACGGCTCAACAGACAACACCGCTGCGCTGCTGGAAAAATATCGCGACCACGCACTGATTCTGACCATGCCGCACAGTGGAAGCGCCGCCCATGTGCGCAACATCGGTTTGTGTCATGCAACGGGACGCTATGTGATGTTTGTGGACAGCGACGACCGGCTTTGCCCCGGAGCGGTGGAAACGTTGCTCACGGCGGCTGCTCGCTGGAAGGCGGACATCGTGCAAGGCGCGTGGCAATACATCAAACAGGACGGAAAAAGCGGACTGGTACAAACCTATGCACCGGGCTGCTATGATGGAAAGCATCGCTGCGACCGGCTGGATCTGCCCGGCATGCCGTGGGGCAAGCTTTACCGCCGGACACTGTTCGAGCAGGTACGTTTTCCGGAAGGATACACCGCTTACGAGGACAGCATCGTTCATTTCCTGCTTTTCCGAATGGCAGAGCGCGTGGCGGTTGTTCCCCAGACAGTCTATCTTTGGCAGCAAAATCCGCAGGGCATCACGGTGCAGAATCGTCAAAGCACCTCCGCCCTGCAAAGCTGCTGGGTGGTTAAAACGCTGCTGGAGATGGATGCGCAGTTGGCCTTGCCGCATGATGAAATGTACGCACGCAGCCTGACGATGCAGCTAAGCCATTTTTGCACGGTCAATTTGTCTGCGCTTCCCCGTGAAATGCAGATCGCGGCGCTTCAGTTCTGTGCGGCGCTGTACGAAAAAGCGCTGCCGGAAGGCTGGCCGGAAACGCCGCCTTATGCCGTTCGATGCGCAGAAAAAGCGCTTCGTGGGCGAAAGTTGAAACGTTGGCTGCGGCAAGGGCGGCTTTTCCAGCTGATACGATGAAAAATTTTGATGCAGGGAAGGAACGCATCCATGCCCAAAATTTCATTCATTTTGCCGGTATATAACGTGCGCCCTTACCTCTCGCGCACCGCAGAATCGCTGAAGCGGCAGACAATGCCGGATTTCGAGGCCATTTTCGTCAACGACGGCTCAACAGACGGCAGCGAAGCGCTTTTGCAGACGCTGGCCGCCTCGGATTCACGTTTTCGTGTCCTGAATCAGGAAAATCAAGGCGTGGCAGCAGCGCGAAATGCGGCTTTGGATGCAGCCCTCGGTGTGTATCTGTTTTTTCTTGATCCGGACGACTGGATTGAACCGGAAACGGCGCAAACCCTGCTTCTTGCAGCGGAAGAAGCCGATGCAGACATGGTGATGTTCGGTCGCTTTCATGATTACTACGCGGAAAGTGGCCGCTGCATCCGGACAGACATCGTTCTTCCGCCGCTGACGGGAACGTTCCGGAATCATCCGTTTCAGACGCATTTTGAAGCGCTGGCTTCAGCTTGGTTTGTGACCAACAAGCTGGTCAGGCGTACTTTTGTGGAAGAAAACCAGATTCGATTTTCGGCGCGTTCTATCGGTGAGGACGCGCTGTTTTCCATTGCACTGATGCGTCACCAACCCGGCTGTCTGGTCATGCTGGATCGTCCGCTATATCATTATACGGAGGACAGGCACGGTTCTCTGTCCCATTCCTTTCGACCGGAGCTGCTTTCGGACGGCTTTGCACTGAGTCAGGCTCTGAGGGACACCGTGACCGAATGGGGCTTGTTGCAAAGTCCTCCACATCGAAAAAAGCTGATGTACTGCACGGTACGCGATTTGCAGATGGCCATCCGAAACCTCGGCTACAGTCCGCTACCGTGGAAGGAACGCCGGAAGCATCTTCTTAAATGGATGCAAGATGCATGGATTCGTCAATGTGTAGCGGAAACGCCTATGAAGTTCCTGAACAGCCGAAACGACCGGCTGAAATTGTGGTTGCTTCAGCATCGGTTGTATTCCGCCACCATCGCCCTTGCTGCCGGGCATCGCGTGTGGACAGAAAGGAAAGGGGATGGCCGTGGACATCAAACGCATGAAGCGTAAAGGGAAACGGTTGCTTTGCTATGCCAGAGCGTTGCTAATGATGGCCTTCTGGAAGCTGCTGGCGTGCCCACTGCGCCGGTTTTGTCCAGCTTGCCGAAACGTGTGGCTTGTGGGCGAGCGCGGCAATGATGCGCGTGACAACGGCTATCAGTTCTATCGCTATTTGCGCCAGACGCATCCGGAAATCAATGCCTGTTATGTCATTTCTCCCGACAGCCCGGACGCAGGGCGCGTTGCATCGCTGGGACGAACGGTCGCCTTTGGCGGCTGGCCGCATGAAATGCTGTATTACTGCGCAGAGGTGCTGGCCGGGACGCATGTTCAGCCCTGTGCGCCAGATCTGATGGCACATTATCATCTGGCTGCATGGGGATTGCGCCCACAGGGCGTGCAGGTGTTTTTGCAGCACGGCATCATCAAAGATGAAATGCAATGGCTGCATCGAACGCATTTGCATGTGGATTTGTTTGCATGCGGTGCAAAACCGGAATATGATGCCATCCGCCAGTCATTTGGACATCCGGAGGACGTGGTACGCTATTTGGGACTGTGCCGGTTTGATCGACTCATGGAAGCCGGGCAGCCGAAGCGCATGATTCTGCTGATGCCGACATGGCGCGGTGCGCATTATCCGATGGATGAGCACTTTGTGGAAACGGCTTTTTACCGGCATTATCAGCATCTGCTAAATCATCCGGCTTTGCTAAGATTGTTGGACGAACAGGATTTTCAGCTTGTATTTTATCCGCATGTAGAAATGCAGGGGAAGAACGCGCTGTATCGCGTCACTTCTTCTCGTGTGACCATCGCGGATCAAACGACGCACGATGTGCAGCAGCTTCTGATGGATTGCGCCCTGCTGGTGACGGATTATTCCAGCGTATTTTTTGATGTGGGATTTCTGCGTCGCCCGGTGATTTATGATCAGTTTGATGAAAAAGAATTTCGGCAATATCACTATCATCAGGGGTATTTTGATTATCGGCGTATGGGCTTTGGCCCTGTCTGCACCAGTGAGGAAGCACTGTTAGCAGCGCTGACGTGCTGTTTCGCGAATCAATTGCAGCCACAGCCTTCATACAGACGGCGCATGGAGGCCTTCTTTCCCCTGCGCGACGGGAAAAACTGCGAGCGAACCTTCGCGGCAATTGAGGAGAAGCGACAGGCGAAAAGGAAGTCATCGTTTCCCCTTCATTGAGAACAGAAAATGCTTCTTTGAGCGATACTTATACTAATTCTCATCTAAAAACAGGCGGATGCTGCATTCCACAGCATCCGCCCATTTTATTCTGGATGGGAAATTCACAAAGCCCCTGCTTACTCCGCCAGCGCGTCCTGCGCAGCCGCAGCGCCCGTGCGATGACCCATCGTGGAGTACATGCCCAGAGAGGCTGCGAGGATGTAGTTCTCATTGTAGAAGTAACGGTTGCTCATTTCGCCCGCCGCGTACAGACCCGGAATGACCGTGCCGTCCTGACGGGTCACACGACCCTGATCGGTCGTGGTCACGCCACCGGCAGAACCGAAGGTCGTGGGATACACCTTCACGGCGTAGAAGGGCGCTTGGTCCAGCGCGGTCAGGAAGGCCGCGTTCTTGCCAAACTCAGCATCCTCACCGGCGGCCACCGCTGCGCAGTAGTTGTCGTAGGAAGCCTTGAGGCGGCTGGTGTACACATGCATGTTCAGCGCCAGCTCCTCAATGGTTTCGCCCTTGGCCACAACGCCGCTTTCCACACCGGCTTCCAGCGCCGCCACAGCTGCTTCGTTGGAAGAATCATACACATACCAGAAGGGCGCAACGCCATTCTGAATCATATCGGAGGCCGTCATGTCCATCGTGTCCCAGCCAGCGCTGATCGCCTCGTTGCCAAAGCGGTCGCCGTCGGCGTTCACACCCAGCTGGCTGTAGATGGTCAGGGCGGAAGTATCCGTCAGGGCGCTCAGCGCCGGATCGACCATCGTGGAGCACAGGGGCGTGGAGAACACATCAAACGTGCCAGCGCCCACTTCCAGCGCCATCAGGAAGCCGTCGCCGGTGTGGCTGACTGCGCTGGCCGGAATCAAACCGGCGCGATGGAGCTTGGAGCTGTACTTTTCCACCAGTTCTTCGTTCTGGGAGATGCCGCCCGTCGCCAGAATAACGCTCTTGGCGTTGAAGGTGATGATGGAATCCGACGTTTCGGCAATCGCACCGACAACCGCGCCGTTTTCATCCGTCACCAGAGACGTACCCTTGGTGTTCAGGCGCAGCTCAACGCCGTTCTTCTGGCAGACATCCACCAGCATGTTGATCAGGCCAGCACCGCCGCCATTGGCCAGCGCCATCGGGTAGCTGCTGGAAGCCGCATACGGTTCGGAGGAGAACTCCACGCCACTGGCCACCAGCCAGTCCACCGTCTTGCCGGTTTCAGCCACAACACTTTCCAGACGCTCGTAGTCCGGATAACCGCTGTCCACGCCGGACATTTCCATCTTCTGATGCCAGTAGGCCATCACCGTTTCCAGATTGTCCGTTTCCAGACGATTTTCCGCAAACAGTTCGGAATCCACGCACACCAGAATACCACCGGCGGTGTTGGTCGTGCCGCCAGCCATCGCCATCTTGTCGATGATGATGACATTCGCGCCATTCTGCTTGGCAGAGAGCGCCGCCGTCAGACCGGCCATACCGGCACCGATGACCAGCACGTCCGTCGTTTCGGTCACGGCCGTCTTTTCCACAACTGCTTCCGTCGTCACAGGCGTTTTGTAATCTTCCGGATTCAGTCCGGCAGACACCAGCGCTGCTTCCACAGCCGCCAGAATGCCGTTGCTGGTCAGCGTTGCGCCGGACACCGTGTCCACAGACAGGCTGTTGGCCGCCACAATCGCGCCGGGCAGGGTGTTGACCGCCGGATCGCTGATTCCAGCATCGTCGCCGTTTTTCGTCACTTCCACATTGGTAATAACCTTGTTGTCATTCAGCGTGACGCTCACTTCAATGGCGTCCGCGCCGTTTTTGCCTGCGCCCACACCCGTCCAGGTGCTGTCCGCGCATGCCGGAGCCGTCGCCATTGCGACCAGCAGGCATCCGCTCAGCAGCAGAGAAACTGCTTTCTTCATCATAGATAAAACCCCTTTCCCACTTTTCGTGGTCTTTCCGGAATCCGCCCATGTTTCACCGGTTCAGCGGCCACATGTCATTGCACGCATGCCGCCACTTTCGCCGGATCATCATTCTGTTCATTGCCCCGAAAATCCCATCCATTTTTCGTGCAATGTCCGCCGCATGGGCATTTCCTCGTGATTTTATTATAACACATTTCTTTTTGGGATTGCAATGGTTCACCAGAGGCATTGAAATATATATCAACGATTATTTATTCGAATGGATTTGGGTCGTTCAGGGTTCCTCCACATCCAGCAGCAGATGCAGCAAGCGCGTCCGATCTCGGAAGAAGGTGGACAGCGTGCGCACGCAGGATGCATCTTCATAGGCAATCGGATGCACAGCACCATCGTCAAACGAGTACAGCTGCGCACCGGGGCAGGACAGCAGAATCGGCGAATGCGTCACGAGAATGCACTGTGCACCGGCCTGCACCAGACGATGCAGTTCGCACAGCAGCGTCAGCTGTCGCTGCGGCGAAAGCGCCGCTTCCGGCTCATCCAGCAAATACAGGCCGCCGGGTTGAAACTGCCCCTGCACCAGATGCAGGAAACTTTCCCCGTGGCTCTGGCGGTGGAAGGAGCGTCCGCCGGAACGAGCATAATAGACATCCTCGCTGGTGGGACAGTTCTGGCGATAAACCTCTGCCTCCGAAGCCACCTGATAGAAGGATTCCGCGCGGAGAAAGTAGGCATCGCCGGAGAAATAGCGCGGATCTCGCACCAGGCGCAGCGCCCGGTACAGCTCAGAATGGCTGTCATAGGTGGAAAAGCGGTAGTTTTTGCTACCGCCCTCCGGATTCAATCCCTGCGCCACCGCAATCGCTTCCAGCAGTGTAGACTTTCCAGAGCCGTTTTCGCCGACAAAGCACGTCAATCCCTCGAAGGACAGGGAATCGAATTGCAGCGCCGGAATCTCACAGAGGTAGGAATCCGGCTTGATGGTCGACCAGTCGATGGTCAAGGAACGCAGGTAGGGCATGGGTGAACCTCCTTGGCCGGGATACCAAACCCCGGCGATGTACCCTGAATATTCAACTCAGGACTTGATAGCACCTGCAATGCCGGAAACAAAATATTTCTGACAGCAAATGTACACCACCACAATCGGCGCAATAGAGAGCAACGCCGCTGCGCATTGCCCGGCATAATCCACCGTATCACCCTTCGAAAACGCCATCATGCCAACCGGCAACGTCCGCAGGGATGTATTCGAGAAGGTAAACACCAGCGGCAGCATGAAATTGTTCCACGCTCCCATAAAGGTCATGACAACCGTCGTTGCGGTAATCGGTCCCGTCAGTGGCAGCATGATTGAAACAAACGTGCGAACAAAGCCTGCGCCATCCATCGCTCCTGCTTCCACCAATTCACGGGGTGTCTGTTCAAAAAAGCCCTTGTAAAGCAGGGTGGATGCCACCTGTCCGCCACCGGCCATCGCCAGGATCAGGCCAATTCGCGTATTCAGCAACCCCAAATCACGGCTGAGAGACACAACCGGAATCAATGTCGTTCCTGTCGGCACGAAAAAAGTCACCATCAGCACAGTCAAAATCAGCGTTTTTCCGCGGAATTCGTAAAGAGCCAGCACATAACCAGCCAATGAGCAACGCACCACCACAATCAGGATGGTGGCAGCCGTCGTAATGACGGAATTCATGAAATAAGTATCAAAGTGTGCATCTGTCCATGCACGTTTGTAAGCATCAAAATTCAGAGAATCCGGAATCAGATTCAATCCTTTGCTCAGAATTTCAATATTGGTCTTCAGAGAAGCCGATGTCATCCAGATGAAGGGATAAATCCAGAGGATGGAGAGTGCTGTCAGCAACACCACGCCCAGCCAGACACCAATCTGCTTTTTCAGGGGTTTTCGTGCTTTTCTTTTCATTTTCACTGCTCCCCTTTCTTCACCAACCCGGTAATTCCGCGCTGCACGATCACAATTACCATGAAGAACAGGCCAAACACCGTCGCCGCAGCCGACGCATATGCCATGCGCGGCGAGCTGGCCTGGAAGGCATGACGATAAATGAAAACTTCCACCGTTTCCGTTGCATAGAACGGACCACCATTGGTTAACGTCAGCATCAGGTTAAAGACGCGAATCGCATCACTGACCGTCAGCACCAGAATGATAACGGCGAACGGAATCAACAGCGGTGTGACGATATTTTTGAAGGTCTGCCAGGCGTTTGCGCCATCAATGCGTGCCGCCTCATACAGCTCCTCGGGAACGCTTTGCAGGGAGGCAATCCAGTAAATCAGCGAATTGCCCAGCCATTTCCAGACCCAAACCACGCCAGCTGTCGGTAAGGCCGTTGCGCTTGTCCCCAGCAGCGATACTTTCGCCCACTCTGTCATTCCCAGCTTCGCCATGATGGCATTGACGGGACCCATCGTCGGATCAAGCAGCATAATGAAAACAACGCCAATCACCGCAGACGTCGTCAGCACTGGCAAAAAGAACATCGTGCGAAAAAAAGTCTTCCACTTGCAGCGCTTCCAGTTCAGCAGCAGCGCCAGCACCAGCGACAGCAGAAAACGCACCGGCACAACCATCAGCATGAACCGCCCTGTAACAGACAGACTGTTCAAAAACTGCTTGTCCTTAAACAGATTGATATAGTTGGTCAGCCCTATGAATTTCACATTGTGGCTCGTAAAGCTGCGCATATTCGTCAGCGAGTACCAGATCGTCGCCCCGATGGGGTAGAGCGTGTACATCGCAAACAGAATCAGCGTCGGTGCCAGGAACAGATAGATCCAGCCATAGGGTGTCTTGCTTCGTTTGAGCGAAACAGGTTTGCTCATGCGGATTCCCCTCTCATTTTTCTTCGATGCGAATGATTCAGGAAAGGGAGGCTTGGGACAAGCCTCCCCCTCCTCAGGAATTCTCTGTTTGCTTCCTTATTTCAGTTCCTCATACTTGTCAGAGGTATAGCTTTCACCCACCACAAAGTTCGGGAAAATCCAGTCTTCGCGAGACACGTTGTAGCCCATATCCTGACAGGCTTCAATGGCGCGATCCAGCTCGTCGTTCATCTGCTGGTTGTAGTCATCCAGCGCAGATTCCCAGTCTGTCAGCGCACCCGTCACATAGCCCACATAAATGTCGCCAATGTTGGGCGTGATCGTGATCATTTCACCGTAAACATACGCGCACTCAGGATTACGAACCTGCGGTTCGGGATACAGCCCCATCTGAGATGCCATGATGTTGCAGCCCTGCACATAGACTTCCGCCACATCCGCCTTCGTCAACGCTTCCGTATTCAGCGGAGGCTGATCCATCGCGGCTGCCAGCTGCATGGCGTAGCTGTCATCCAGAAGCTTGAGCAGCAGCTGCGTCGCCGCCTCCGTATTCTTACAATCCTTTGTAATGTAGAACGTACCGGTGGAAGGCGTTGTGCCAACCAGCCCATTCGTCACGCTTGCATCAACGATGGGCATACCGCTCACACCCAGCTTGGTGAGGGCTTCTTCACCAAAGGCCGTGCGGATAGATCCGGGATACCAGGTGCCGTCAATGGCAAACACGGCTTCGTTGTTAACCCAGCGTTCACGCACCGTGCGCGTCTTCAACGTGGTCGATGCCGGATGGACAGAGCCGTCTTCCCAGATGTCCACAAAGAACTGGAACACCTGCTTGAGCAGCTCGCTGTCATAGACATAGCGACCGGTTGTGTAATCAAAGTCCACCGTGCCGCCGGACAAGGCCGTCGTCACCTTGATGATATTGCTCATACGGGTCGCGTCCGTCAGAGGAAGCGCAATACCATACTGATTTTCTTCCGGCTTTGTCAGGCTCTTGAGCAGCTCGCGGAATTCTGCCAGCGAAGCCGGAACCTCTTCCACCAGTTCGGTATTGTACCACAGCAACGCCTGATGGTTAATGTTGAAGGTCGGGAAGGAGTAAACCTCACCATCAAACATGGTGTAGCCTTCCACCAGCACGTCCTGCACATACTGCGGCAGATCTTCCTTCTTCACCGTCAGCGCCTGGAATGCGCCTTCGTTGTACTTGGCACCGGCATTGTTCTGATCCCACGCATAGGACAGAATGTCAGGTGCCTGATCGCTGCTCAGCGCCAGATCGAACGCTTCACGGAACGAGGCCGCATCAAAGTTTTCGTAATCCACATGAATGCCTGTTTCCGCTTCAAACACATCGTAAATGGCCTGATGTGTTTCCATCAGCGTCGCGAACTGATCCCACCACTTGATCTTTTCTTCCGCCACCGCACCCGTCACGCAGGTACACAGCAGCACCGCCGAGAGAACCAGAGCCAGCAACTTCTTCATGAAAAAACCTCCTTAGTCTTCTCAGAATCTATCACGAAAGAGGACAAAGCCTCTTCACGTCCCATTTCACTGCTTTCCCAGTACCCATTTTTCCAGAATCACTGCTTCACCGTCTTCCGCATTGGTCGGAGCGATCATATCCGCCGCCTGAAGCAGCGCCGGTGCGGCATTGCCCATCGCCACGCCCGTTCCTGCGGCCTGAAGCATCTCCATATCGTTGGTATTATCCCCAAATGCCATGATCTGCTCGATTTGCAACCCCAGCTTTTCCGCCAGAAAACGGATTGCCCGGCCCTTGCCATGTCCCTGCGCCATGATTTCCATGTTGTAGGGGAATGCACTGCTGATGCTGACCGGAAGTCCCTTCAACGCCTGTCGAATCTCTTCCAGCCGCGCCGGATCACGGCTGAACGCCGCCAGCTTGTATGCATGGGGCAGTCCCTCCTGCTCCATGCGCTGAAGGTCGTTCACAAACCGCTGCGCATAGCCGTCCTCATCCCTGATTTCCTCCACCGGACGATAAGCCTCCGGCGAAGGCAGAAATGGAGAAAGTTCCGCATGCGCCTGATAGATGGTGTTTCGGCTGTAGCATTCGATATACAGCCCTGTGTCCTTCAAAATGTGAAAAATCTGCTGCGCCAGCGGAAACGGAAGCGTATCCTCCATCCACACCGGGCCGAACGGAGAAGCATCCACACGCGCCCCGTTGCTGGAAATGATCGGGCTGTTCAATCCGGCCTGCTTCGCCAGCAGACGCACGCCCTCAAACATCCGGCCGCTGGACATCACCACTGGGATGCCTCTGGCCTCGCATTCATGAAGCGCCTTCAGGTTCCGCTCCGAAATGATCCCGTGCTCATCCAGCAGCGTTCCATCCAGATCTGTTGCCACCAGCCGAATATCCATCCAGAACCCTCCATTCCGCTGTTCTATTTTGAGTATATCACAGTCCCTTGCAAATGTCAACGTTGTCTCCATATAATTTGGGCGTTTTTTTTCCAAAACACACACTATCTTTTTGTGGCTAAATCGTGTATAATCAAGATGTATCTTCATTGATACTTTCAAAGGATGTGAGACAGTGCCTAAAAGTCGCATTACCCTGCGCGAATTGGCTGAGGCCACCGGCTTTTCCATCAAGACCGTCAGCCGCGCCATGAAGCCGGAATCTGTCATTGCAGAGAAAACACGTCAAACCATTCTGGATAAAGCACATGAGCTGGGCTATTATCCAAACCATGCCGCCGCCACGCTCCGTTCCCGGCGCAGCTACACCATCGCCTGTTTTCTGGGATACCTGGTTAACTCCTATTTTGGTATGCTCTTTGAATACATCCGTCAGGAAACCCGGAAGCTTGGTTACAATCTGCTGCTATTTTCAGCCACCGACCAGATTGAGGATGAATTACAGGCTGTCCAGACGGCCATCCAATACAGCGTGGATGGCGTTTTGATGATGCCCAATGCTGAATCTGAACGTTCTCTGGCCTTGCTGAAGCAATATGGCATTCCTGTTGTCCTGCTTGGACGCGAAGTTCCATCCCTTTCTTATGATACTGTGCTTTGCGACGAGGAACAGGGTGGGTATCTGGCCGCCAGACATCTGCTTTCGCAGGGACACCGCAAGCTGCTCTATGTCTGTGACCACGGTGCCATGTACAGCCTGACCCTTCGGCGCAGCGGCTTTATTCGTGCAGCCAGAGAGGCCGGTTTGCCCGAAAGCGACTACCGGCTTCTTCCCAGCCTGAGCATGAATAGCTACGAAGATGCCCAGAAGATGGCAGAGCTTATCATTCATCTCTATCAAACGGAGCATTTTACCGGGGTTGTTGTTTTCTGCGACATGCAGGCACGACAGATTATCGGCATCATGCGCGATCTCGGGTTTGACTATCCTCACCACCTTGGCATTGTCGGTTTTGACGATCTGGACGCCTTCACACCATCGGCCTATCCCCTCTGCTCCGTCGGCACGGATTATCCGGCCATGTGCCGTGAGGCCGTCCAGCAGCTCGACCATCGCATTAATGACCGCAATCTGCCTTTGGAGCGTAAACTTTTCCCTTCCCGTATCATCTGCCGAAGCAGCTGTAAATCGTTCTTTTTTCCACAGACAAAGCCCTGAACATATCAAAACAGCCTGTTTTCAGGAAGATTTACCGAAGCCAATCTTCCTGAACAGGCTGTTTTGTATTATTCAATATCCACCTTCCGCCGAATATTCCCTTCCCAGTCCGTCACCAACCTCACGCCGCATCTTTCGGCACAGATCAATCGGCCGTCCACCAGCGCCCAGGCGCTGCGACCGTCGGATTCAATGCGGTACTGATGCTCGCCCAGCCGCTGCGTGTAGGAATAGTTCAGCCCCGTTCCAAGGCTGAACCAGATTTCGTCCGCCTTCATGTGAATGCCCCAGATGTGCGCGATGTATTCCAGCGCCGCCAGCATCGTCGGCCCATAGGCATCCTGAAACGGCTCGGCGCTGCTGCGCGACAACACCTCATGGGAAATCATCCCCATCCGGGACGGCTCCGCTGTGAAGGGGTCAAACTGCTGCGTGAATACATTGCCTCCCAGTATGATCGCTTCCAGCAGCTTTTTGCCCAGCTTCGTGACCAGCTTTTCGTAACCGTACTTTTCCAACGCCACAATCGCTCGCTGATACGTCAGACCCTCGCATTGGCCGCTCCAGTTGTTTTCCGGCGCGTTGCGGAAGGCCGGATCGCTGGCGGAAACGCTTGGCAGCGGCAGTTGCGTCCAGAATTCTGCCGGATTGAGCAGATGCTCCTTCACAAACTGATCGGCCATCGTCTGGCTGATGGAACCCCAGTACATGCAGCGCAACGTGTTGTGGCACAGCACATCCACCACCCGACCATGCCTGTCACGGTCGAACAGCGCGTGACGCTTTTCGTCCCACAGGCGGTTTTTCAGATTGGCCGCCACCTCGTCCGCCTTTTCGCGCCAGTGCTGTTCCGTGCCGTCGCCGCGAAGTGCGCCAATTTGCGCCAGCGTGTCCCGACAGGCGTAAGAGAAGGAAGTCACGTCCATCGAGGCCATCGGCACCACATCTGCATCTTCCGGCGGCGTGTCCGTGGTGCAGTAGACCGGCGCGTTGCCGTAGCGAACCGCGTTGTCCTCCCCCGTGTCGTATACGCAGAAGGATTCCAGGCAGCCGTCGCCATCCGTGTCGCGCGTTTTCCACAAATACTGATCGAAGCGCTCCAGACACTGCGCCAGAAGCGAGAGATATTCCGAATCCCGACCCGTCAGATACCACAGATTCAGCGCATGCTCCGGAAAGCAGAAGCCCTGAAACTTGTTGAACTGCAGCTCCACCGTGCCGTCCGGATGGCACTGAATCGAGCCAGGGAGGCGACCATCCTCGCGCTGATGGCGCATGAACAGCAGCTGATTGTTCAGCGCCACGCGCATGTTCCGCTTGGCGTACATTTCGCCACCCATCGGCTGCGTTTCCAGCCAGATTTTCTCATAGCCGCC
>CAZGKQ010000014.1:7766-17455 GCA_964526125.1 uncultured Faecalibacterium sp. | reverse complement strand
GAAAACGTTTTTTTCGGCGAAAAGTTGCGAAAATATCCCCGAAACCCTTGACGGATGGGCACAAAAACAGTATTATATATGGTGTGTTTGTCCAAAGGGGGGAAGGGGTATGTTCATGGTTGAATATGAGGGTGCGACACCCATTTTTGCATATGCCTATCTTTCCAGAGAAAAGAACTGGACGGGTCCCCGAGCCTTCCGCATCACCATCTACCATGATGATACCCTGATGTACCGGACATACAACGAAAAGGAAGAGGTTCTTGAAAGCGATTTTTTCCGCCTGAAGCCCGGCACGGCGAATCTTCTCTCCGAGCAGATCGGCCATGAAGGCTGGTGGATGGGCAATGTGCCGCTGCTGATTCAGTCCGACAGCCGTCCCAGAAGCATCAGCATGTTTGGCTTTGAGGGGCATGCCATGTTCCAGTGCCAGGATCTGAACAGCATGATCGTCAGGGACTTTGGCAGCCATCGTGGTCAGCTGGCGCGTGGACTGTACTTCATGCTGGAAAATGCGTCGATTCTGCTGCGGCAGAGCAATTTGATGCTTCGTGCAGATAATTTCCAGTGGGAATGGGGCAAGGCCAGCATCTTCGTGCCAGAATATGCTCCGAAGGAAATGACGCAGCCCAATCCGCCGCAGACCATGACGGGGGAGACCAGTGGCCGCTATCGACCGGCACAATAATGATTTTGGATAATAAAGCAGTGAGGCTCCGGCGCAGACATCGTGCGCGCAATCGGCGCACCACTGCTTTTTTATCTTCATCAGGTTCAGCAGAATTTGTCTTCCCCGGAAAAGAAATCAGGGAGAAAGGTTTTCCGCAAATGACCGCACAGCAGTGCAGCATCATCTTTTGAGGAGGAACAGGAAAATGAGCAATGGTATTCAGGAAAAGTATCAGGCATGGTTGAACTGCCCGAATATGAATGAGGAGCTGCTTTCTCAGCTTCAGGGCATGGATGAGGCAGAAAAGAGTGACAGCTTCTATCGTGGACTGGCCTTTGGTACGGGCGGCCTTCGCGGCGTGCTGGGCGCTGGCGAAAACCGCATGAATCTTTATACGGTGTCCAAGGCGACGCGCGGTCTGGGCAAGTATCTGCTGGAAACCTTCCAGCAGCCGTCCTGCGCGGTCAGCTGCGACAGCCGCATTCACAGCCGTGATTTTGCCGAGCTGACGGCGGCCACGCTGGCGGAAATGGGCATTCGCGTGTATCTTTACAAAACGCTGATGCCCACGCCGATGTTGTCCTATGCGGTGCGCCACCTGAACACCAGCGCTGGTGTCATGGTCACGGCCAGCCACAATCCGGCCAAGTTCAATGGCTACAAGGTCTACGGCGCGGATGGCTGCCAGATTACCATTGAGGCGGCTGACCGCATTTATGCCTACATCACGGCGGAAGAAACGCTTCAGCCGAAACTGCCGGATTTCCAGCAGTATCTGGATAACGGCATGATTTCCTATATTGATGAAGAAACGATTGAAAGCTACTATCAGATGATTTCCGGTCTGCGCATTGCACCGACGGACGAGCGGCTGCACATCGTCTACAGCCCCCTGAACGGCACGGGCAATGTGCCGGTGCGCGAGATGCTGCGCCGTCTGGGCAATGTGGATGTGGACGTGGTAGCGGAGCAGGAGCTGCCGGATGGTCATTTCCCGACCTGCCCGTATCCGAATCCGGAAATTCGCGAGGCCATGAAGCTGGCGATTGACAGGACGATTGCCACCGGTGCGGATCTGTGCGTGGCGACCGACCCCGACTGCGACCGCATTGGTGCAGGTGTGCGTCAGGGTGATACGGTCACGTTGATCTCCGGCAATGACATGGGCGTGCTGCTGCTGGACTATGTGTGCAGCCACCGCAAGCCCTCCGAGCTGCCTCCTGTGGCGGTGAAGACCATCGTGACCACGGAGATGGCGGTGCCGATCTGCCAGAAGTATGGCGTGGAGCTGCGCAACGTGCTGACTGGCTTCAAGTTCATTGGCGAACAGATTGGTCTGCTGGAAAAGGAAGGCCATGCGGAGCGCTATGTCTTCGGCTTTGAGGAGAGCTACGGCTACCTTTCCGGCACAGCGGTACGCGACAAGGATGCGGTGAACGCTGCGGTGCTGGTGTGCGAAATGGCCGCCAACTACAAGGCACAGGGGCTGACGCTGCTGGATAAGCTGGATCAGCTGCGTGCGGAATTTGGCTTCTTTGCGCAGCGGCTGCTGACCTTCCAGTATGAGGGCGAGTCCGGCGCGGCCAAGATGGCGCAGATCATGGCGAATCTGCGTGCGCCGCTGGCTTCCTTTACGGATGAATACTTCCCCACGGCGACCCGGATTGACTACGAAAATGACGAAACGGGTCTGCCGAAGAGTGATGTGTTGTCCTTTGCGCTGGTGGATGGCAGCAAGATTATCGTGCGCCCCTCCGGCACAGAGCCGAAGCTCAAGGCGTACCTGTTTGCCAAAGGCGCGGATCAGGCGGCGGCGGAAAAGGTGCTGGATGGTCTGGAAGCACTGATGAACGGCTATTGCAAGGCATAAATACTGAATGACAAAACAGGGCTGGGAGATGACCTGGCTCTGTTTTTTCTTTGCTTTTTTGCTGCCTTTTAATCCTATTTTAAGGAGAAAAGTGCTATAATTTTGACGCAAAAAAACACCCCGCGCGTAGAAAGGTGCATGGGGACGAGGTGAAAAATGGATGGAAACGAGGATGTTTCTGGTTCCTGACTATTTTGATGATTTTCGCTGCAAATGCGGTCAGTGCCGCCATACCTGCTGCGACGGCTGGCCGGTGACGTTCTCCTGGGCGGATTATTTCCATCTGCTCAGCGTGCCGTGTTCTCCGGAACTGCGGCGGAAGCTGGACGCGGCGCTGCACCTGACGGATGAACCGACACCGGAGCGCTATGCCGAGCTGCTGCCAAACTGGGAGGGGCATTGTCCGCTGCAAAACGCGGATGGGCTGTGCGGCTTGCAGCGCGAATGCGGCGAGACGGAAATTTCGACCACATGCCGGTATTATCCACGCGGTTTTCGCACGCTGGATGATGACGAATGCGCCTGTTCAGCCTCCTGCGAACAGGTGGTGGAGCTGCTGATGCAGTGGCAGAAGCCAATGGGCTTTCACCGGCGGACGCTGAATTGCGCTATACCGCTGCCGCCCCGGGTGACGGGCGGAGCCGCTGAAAAAACGCGGCTGCTGCGGCAGGATCTGATTCAGATGATGCAGGTGCGCGAAAAACCGCTGGCGAATCGGCTGCTGGGCATACAGGCGGCGCTGGAGCAGGAGGAGGAAATGCCGTTTGAGGCAGACAGGCGCTGGCAGGCCTTCAGCGTGGGGATGAACCGCGCAGTGGCGGTGGCGGACTGGCCGCAGCGTGTGAAGCTGCTTGAACTGCTGATGGAAACGTTGCTGGCGGAAACAGTCAGCGCCGGAAGCTATGTGGCGGAAGTGTTGCCCCTGCTGAAAGCGCCAGACGGTGCGGAGCGCCTGAAAATGGCGCTTGAGCAGCTGGAGCAGACCGGCGCAGAGCGCTGGATGGAACAGCTGATGGTTAATCATGTATTTTATGAAGGCTTTCCCTATTCAGACCACGCGGAGCGGCCAAAGGTGAGTTTTGTGTCGCTGAGCGCGACCTATGGTGTGCTGAAGGGAATGGCAGCGCTGTGGCATACGCTGCATCCGGAACAGACAGCGCTGGTGGATGTGCTGGCGGCCTGTTTCCGGGTGATGGAGCACAGCCCGTTTGGCTGGAATGCCGCGGTGCTGCTGACAAGGGAAGGCATGACGAAACAGGGGATGCTGGAACAGCTGGTTGGCATATGAAAAAAGTCATGGCGCAAAGGCCGGATGGTGCGAAAAAAGGCATATCCGGCCTTTTTGAATGTGATTTTTGGCCGCCCTGCAATTTACTCTGCATAAATGGAATGAGTGGACGAAAAATGACCATTTATTCCGTTTTTGGCACCGGTTCTTCTGCTTTTTGCGCGGCTCATTCCATCGGAAAAACCAGATGCACCGGGTTTATTGCGAATGATTTGCGCCTCCGATATAATCAAGGCATCTTCATAAGCGGATGCGTACATCGGGAATGGATTCGCTTATCAGCAAAGAAGGAGGTCCCGAAACATGAAGAAACACGGCAAAATGACCCTGCGCTCGATCGCGTCGGCCGTCATGGCGCTGATGCTTGTGGTCAGCTCGTTTGGTGCTGGCACGGCATTGGCGGATGGTCAGACGTACAGCCAGACGGAGCTTTTCGAAGAAGGCTACAATCTGGATATCGAGCTGGAGGAAGAAGGCGCAGTCCTGTTCCAGAACAAGAACAATGTGCTGCCGCTGTCCTCCGACGTGACGGCTGACCTGTACGGTTACTTCTCCTACAACATTATCCATGGCGGCGGTGGCTCCGGCAAGGGACGCTGGGACGCGGACTGCCTTCAGGAAAAGGCGGCCTTTGAGCTGGCCGGTCTGGACGTGAACGACGACCTGTGGGCATGGATGGGCGCGAAGAACGGCGCGAACTTGACGCAGGAGAGCTGGGTTGCGGACAGCGGCGGCGTGCTGGTCAACCAGCAGACTTACGATCTGCCGGAAGTGCCGGTGGAAAAGTATCGCGAGAGCCTGAAGTATGCGGATCCTGAGCATAACGTGGCAATCGTGACGGTTGGCCGTCAGGGACATGAGGGCGCTGAACTGCCCATGTCGATGGCGAACTACAACATCTCCACCGAAAAGCGCAAGGGCAGCGCGGATCGTACCTACCTGGATCCGACGGAGACGGAGCTGGAAATGCTCAAGTATCTGCGCGAGGAAGCCGGATACGAGACGATCATCCTGCTCATCGACTCCTCCAACGTGATGACGCTGGGCGAGTACATGGAATACACCGACGCGATCCTGTGGATCGGCGGCCCGGGTGAATCCGGTCTGGTCGGCGTGGCGAATGTGCTGCTGGGTCGCGACAGCGAGGGCAACCAGATCAGCCCCTCCGGTCGCACGGCGGACACCTGGATGTATGACTTCTACAGCTATCCGGTGTATTACAACAACGGTAATGGCACGTCCTACACCAACCTGCTGGAAGGCGGCATGGGCGCTCCCAAGTACAACCAGTACGAGGAAGGCATCTATGTTGGCTATCGCTGGTATGAAACGGCCTATGCGGACAAGCTGGTTCTGCAGGGCTCCAATACCGACGAGAACGGCAACTACATCACCTACGACTACTACAACGATTATGAGAACATCGTGATGGTGCCCTTCGGCGGCGGCCTGAGCTACACCACCTTCGACTGGGAAATCGTCGACAGCGATGTGCAGCTGGCCATCCACGGCACGAACACCGTGCGCGTGAAGGTGACGAACACGGGCAACTGGGCTGGCAAGGACGTTGTGCAGCTGTATGTGCATGCGCCCTACTACGCTGGCAGCATTGACAAGGCGGAGGTCGTTCTGGCCGGCTTTGCCAAGACCGATACGCTCAAGCCCGGCGAGAGCGGCATCGTGACCATCACCTTTGAGACGGACAACATTGCTTCCTACGACTATCTGGGCTACATCGCCTCTGAACGTGGCACGGATTACAACGGCAACCCGAAGTTCGGCGGCTATGTGCTGGAGCAGGGTGACTACGAAATCCGCATCCAGAGCGACGCTCACACCCAGAAGTGCGATCCCATCAAGGTCAACGTGGCGAACAACATCGTGTACACCGAGGACGCTGACGGCATCCGCAGCAGCGACGAAACCGAAGCGTACAACAAGATAAACGACGTCAACGCCGGTGACGGCTCCGGCACGATGGTTTACATGCAGCGTTCCACCATGGCGGAAGATTGGGACTCCATCACCAACCTGAACGCGCTGGGCGAAGGCACGCGCTGCCGTCAGGATGAGCTGGGTGAGGTCGAAATCACCTACAACATCATGACGATGGAAGAAGAAAAGTCTGTGACCCCGAATGTGGCGCTGGGCGAAACGCAGGCGGCTTACGTCAACACGGCCAAGCAGGGACAGACGGAAGTGACCATCCAGGTGCCCTATCAGGATGGCTACACCACCATCACCCGTACCTATGGTTATCAGGCAGCTTCTGAATTCGTTGGCAATGAAACCAACTACTGGGGCAAGAGCAACAACGATGAAAGCTACAAGACCGTTGTGATGAACATCGGCAAGAGCACCACGGACTACACGGTGGAAACGCGCTTTGTGCGCAGCGCCGATGGCGTGATCAGCGCCACGGATGCCGTGACGACCGATACCGATCCGCTGACCTCCTATGGCTGGGACGAAGTGCCGTGGGAAGACAGCCGCTGGGATGATTTCACCGATCAGATTTCTCTGGAAGATCTGGTGACTTTCCAGGGTCGCAGCTGGAGCGGTGCCTTTGCCGGCACGAAGGCCATCAGCTCCTCCGACGGCCCCGGTGAGGCTGGCACGGGCGGCAAGGAAGGCAACACCTGGCTGTGCTCCGAAGTCGTGATGGCTTCCACCTGGAATCCGGAACTGGTGGAGCGCGTGGGTCAGCTCTACGGCAAGCAGTGTGTGCGTACGGGCATCACCTCCTGCTATGGCCCGGCCATGGATACCCATCGTTCTCCCTTCGGTGGCCGTAATTTCGAATACTACTCTGAAGATGGTCTGCTGGCTGGTATCATGTGTATTGCGGAAACCGCTGGCATTCAGTCCACCGGCGTGGGCACCTTCAACAAGCACTTCATGCTCAACGACCTGGACGGCGGACGTTCCGGCCAGATCGACTGGTGCAACGAACAGGCGCTGCGTGAAATCTACATCCGTGCCTGGGAATACTCCATCAAGCATGAAGATGCACCCATGAGCGGCATCATGGCCTCTCTGAACCGTATTGGCCTGTCCTGGGGTCATCGTGGCGTATACATCGGCATCCTGCGCGAGGAATTCGGCTTCCATGGTCTGCTGATTTCCGACGGCATGGACGTTGAAGCAGTGAGCGGCGCGGTCAAGGGTGCGTATTCGCAGATTGCCTGCCTGCTGTGGTCCAAGCCGGTGACGGCTTCCACCTCTGTGGAACAGGATGGCTATGTGTTCACGGACAACAACGTGTCTCTGGACAGCATCAACGACTACTACGCGGTCTATCAGCTGCGTCAGACGTGGAAGAACCGCCTGTGGTACGACACGCACATCCTGTGCGACGGCGACATCTTCGACATGAGCTACTGGGAAGCGATCGTCGACACGAACTACACGGTTGAAACGCTGGAAGGTCTGCTGTTCTGATCTTCGAATAACCCCCTTCTGCTGGCCGGATGCAGGGCACAAAGGCTCCTGCATCCGGCAGGAAGGGAAGGAGTAGAGAGAAATGAGTAGGAAGAAAAAATTGCCTTCGGAGCATAACGCCGTTTATCGGGCGGTAGACCGCTGGTTCTGCATGAGCCAACGCGGCAGCAACATCAAGACGGAAATCTATGCCGGTCTGCTGATGTTTCTGGAGATCATCTGCATGGCGGCGGTCAGCGCACAGCTCATTGCCAGCAATGCCTACATCTCCAGCTACACCACCATCTACTTTGGCCTCATGCTGATTTCCACCATCGGCACGGTGCTGATGGGTCTTATCTGCAATGCACCACTGATCCAGTCGGTCAGCATGGGTGGCGTGATTCTGATTGTGTCCACGCTGACGGGCTATATGGGTCTGACGCTGGGCAACGTGATGATGATCGCCCTGATCAGCAATGCGCTGTATCTGCTGGTCATGCTTGTTCCGCCGCTTCGTCGCTTCTTTGCCGGTGCGGTTCCTGCACAGGTGAAAAAGGCGCTTCCGGCGGCGATGGGCGCTTACCTGATGGTTTATGTGCTGTCCCAGTGGGGCGTTTTCCAGGTGGAAGGACATAACTTCAGCGACGTGCTGGAAAAGATGGCTGCGGCTGGCGATGCGCTGCTCTGGTGGGGTGTGAATACGACATCGCTCTCGCTGGACAATCTCTCCGGGCTGGGCTGGTATGTGACCAACGCCGTGATTACGGGCATCATCGCCTTTGCGCTGATGATCGTCTTCCAGGCGCGTAAACGCAAGCATGCGGTGGCACTTTCCTTCCTGTTCACGGCACTGGCCTATGCGATCATGTGGGTGATTCGCGCCAGCTTCATGGATTACTACTTCTACGCCTTCATTACCCCGGCGTATGGCGGCATGTACTTCTATGACAGCGTACCGCGCATCAGCAGCGAATTCCAGGCATCGGTGCTGTTCAAATCCATCACGGAAGGATTTGATTTCTCCCGTTACATCAACTACCAGAAGTATCTGGAATCCAAGGCGCTGGGCGTTTCGATGAAGGATGTTACCGTGAACACCACGCCGGAACTGATTCTCATCTGCATCACCTCGGTGCTGTCCTTCCTGGCGCTGGGCGTTTCGGAAACGGCGGCCGGTCTGCATGCCAGCGCGTTTGCCGCGCAGGCTTATGATGAGGATGGAGAAATCGTTTACCGCCACAATCCGCATCTGGGACGCGTGGGCAGCTATCTGAACGTGTATACGGTCAATGCGCTGTCCTCCGTGATCGGCTGTGTGCTGTGTGCAGGCCCGGTGGCTGTGCGCGGCGAAAGCGCGGTAGGCGCAAAGGAAGGCGGCAAAACGGGTCTTGCGGCGCTGGTCGCAGCCCTGATGTGTGCGGTGTCCATTTACACCGTGGCCTTCTGCGGCATCTTCATGAACGGTGCGGTGGTTTTCGGTATCTTGTTCTTCGTGGCGCTGACGCTGCTGATGAGCTTTAAGCACTGCGACTTTACCAGCGCGGCGGAGGCCATGCCCTTCCTGGTAACGGTGGGCGCAGCGGCGCTGACGCAGAATCTGGGCACGGCGGTGCTGATGGGCATCGTGCTGGACACGCTGACAAAGCTTCTGTCCGGCAAGGCAAAGGAAATTCATGTGGGCAGCTACGTTTACTCGCTGCTTGCAATTGTACTGGCGATTTTGACAAATCTATAAAACAGGAGGCTACCATGAAAAGGATTCATAAACGGTGGATGGCTCTGGCCGCCGCAGGCATGATGGGTCTGTCCATGACCGGTATGGCAATGGCGGAACCGGCGCAGCTTGCCGCTCCGCAGGGCATCGTGATTAACTACGGCAGCAATGCCGCCAGCAGTCAGGATGACACGGTTTCCTTTGACGCGGTGGAAAATGCCGTCTCCTACAAGGTGTATGTGTATCAGGATGGCGACACGACCGCGAAGGTCACTCAGGGCACGGAAACAACGCTGCCGCTGGCTTATCCGCTGGATGCCGGTGCATACCGCGTGTTTGTTGTGGCGGTGGGTGATGGCGAAAACTTCAGCAACTCCGTGGCTTCCGCACAGATGGAGTATGCGGTGGAGGAAGAAAAGAAGGAGCCGCTGGGTCAGGTCAGCGACATCCAGATGGACTTCAGCAAGGTGGATGCGGACAATTCCATTTATCCGACCATCTCCTTCACGCCGGTGGAGAACGCCGGACGCTATCTGGTGGACATCTACAAGGCGGATAAGAATGGTGAAAAGCAGCTGACCAGCCTGGGCTACACGACCCGACTGACCGTTCCGGCGGCGCAGGCCAGCGGCTACATGATGGATTCCACCAACTATGCGGCGCTGATTCCCGGCTACTATGTGGTGTCGGTTACGGCGTACAGCAACAACAGCAACTACGCCAA
>CAZGKQ010000014.1:0-7666 GCA_964526125.1 uncultured Faecalibacterium sp. | reverse complement strand
AAGCTGGCGCTTGAAGTGAAGGATGCGGCAGATGCGAAGGATGGCGATCTGGTCGTCGGCACGGAATACTACGCGGTCATGGCCTTTGACAGCGACATCTACACCGGCAATGTGGCCAGCGATCCGGTGGCCTTCACCTGCCAGACGGCTGGTACGGGTTCACAGGGCAGCAATGGCGGCATGATGGGCGGCGGTGGCGGCAACTATGAAATCAAGCCCACCGATACGACTTTCGACGAGGGCGCGGAAACCTTCGCGCTGAACATCGGCGAGCATGACCTGCTGCACACCACTGCGAATCTGTTGGATGCGGAAGAAGGCGACACATACACCTACAAGCTGGAAAAGGGCGACCCGAACGCGCCGTTTGATGTGGGCATGATGCTCCATCTGAAGGAAGACGGTACGGTGCTGCTGAACGTCGAGGCCGGTGGCCCCATCAGCGCAGCGAAGAAGACGGGCACCTGGACGGTGGAAGATGGTGTGATTACGCTGGGCTGGTAAAATCATGAATCCCTGAAAGATTCCTTTCAAACAGGCGATCCTCCCGGAGCTGGAAACGGCTCCGGGAGGATTTTGGGATGTTTTCGGATCATGGGCTTGACAATTTGGGCAAAATGTGATAACTTTTTTGCAGGGACGGGAGAGAGGAAAATGGATGGAGGCATCACCATGCTGGAGTATTTGCAGAGTACGGTGCTGGATCTGAAATACGGTCTGGGTTTTTTGCTGACGAAGTGCCTGTTCGTCATCGGCACGGTGCTGCTGCTGAACGACTGGAAACGGGGCTGGAAGTCGCAGCTCTTAAAGGGCGTGGAAGGGCTTGTCAGCATCGTGGCGTATTTTATGGTGTCGGCTATCTGTGCGCTGATTGAACCGGATGCGTTGGCCGGGCGCATGGATATGGCGCTGTTTCTGGTGCTGTATTCGGCGGTGCGCAGCCGGTATGATGCGCGTGCATGCACGGTTCGGGCATCCACCTATTTCGCCGGGCTGATGGTGATGCTGCCGATTTCTGAACCCATCGGAAAAGCGCTGGAAAACATCAATGCGGCCTGGTTCAGCTGGGCACAGTTTTTTACGCCGACCATCATGGCCATCATGATTTTTACCGAGGTGTGGTATCTGCGGTACTTTGCCTTTGATACGGGCAGTCTGGTCGGCACGTCCTGCGTGATGGCGCAGCTTTCCATTGCGGCGATTACGGTGATTGTTGAGCTGGCCGCAGGCATGATGAGCGTGAGCCGGGATTTCATGGTCACGGTCAGCATTGGCCTGTGGCTGATTGGGTTGCTGACGTATTACCTGTTTTACGCCATTACGCGCAGCACGGAGGAAAATCAGCGTCTGCTCGCCATGAACCAGAAGGTGGAGATGGAAAGCGAAAAATTCCAGACGAACCTGCTCAATTATGAGGAGCTGCGCACCATCCGCCATGAAATCAAAAACCATAATTTTTACATGAAGGCGCTGCTGGACGAAGGCAAAATGGACGAAATGCGCCGGTATCTGGAAAAGGTGACGGCGCAGGGAACGAAATTCCTCAAATCCTACGACAGCGGCAACTATGTGGTGGACGTGGTGATGACGCATGAGGTGGCGGTGGCGAAAAACCACGGTGTGACCATCCAGCCGACGATTATCGTCCCCAAAAAGCTACCCTTTTCGGATGCTGATATTTGCTCGCTTCTGTCCAATCTGCTGGATAATGCCATTGAATCGGCGGCGCAATCCGGTCAGGCGCAGCCGACGGTGCGCGTCAATGTGATGCCACGGCAGGAAGTGCTGCTCATTCGCGTGGAAAATCCGGTGGACAGGATCATTCCGGCCTTCCGCCGCCTTTCGCTGGAAACGACCAAGTCCGGCAACCGCGCCATGCACGGATTTGGCACGAAAATCATCCGCCGAATCGCAGAAAAATACAACGGCTCGGTCAAATATGATCTGCGCGACGGTAATTTTGTGGCAGATGTGATGCTGGAACTGCCGGAAGAAACGGAAAAGACGGACTTTGCATTGGAGGAAAAGGTATGATCCGCTGGAATATTGCCATCTGTGACGATGAAGAGGCTGCGCTGAGCATTTTGACCGCCTCCTTGCAGGGAGCCTTCCGCGCCCACGATGTTGAAGCGGTGATTGACTCCTTCACCCGGCCGCGTGTGATGCTGGCGCAGATGCGAAACGTCAGCTATGACCTGATTTTTCTGGACATCGAGATGCCGGGCATGTCGGGGCTGGACGCGGCCAGGCAACTGCGGCGCGATGGCAATCTGGTGGACATCATTTTCATTTCCAACCGCGAGGATCTGGTGTTTGAGGCGCTGCGCGTCAATCCGCGCGGCTTTATCCGCAAAACACGGTTTATTCAGGATGTTTCCGGCGTCATCGACACCTATTTTGCCTATCGGAGCGAAAAAGCGCAGGAAAAGGTGCTCATCGTCAGCCAGAGAGATCAGGTGCTGCATATTTCCATCGAGAAGCTGAAGTATATTGAAGGCTGCGGCAAGAAACAGCTGGCGATGACCGTTGATCGGGAAGCACCGATTGAAATGAACAAAAGCATGCAGGAGCTGGAGGAAGAATTGAGCCCCTACGGCTTTCTGCGCATCCACAAGGGGTATCTGGTCAACTATCGCCTCATCCGCCGGATTGGCGAGGATGAGGTGCTGCTGACAGACGGCCAGAAGCTGCCGGTCAGCCGACGGAAACATCAGGAAGTACGCGAGACGTACATGGAATGGATGCAGCAGGAAGGCTCCGTCATGCTGTGAGCTGTTTTTTCAGCCGCTTTTACCGAAATCTTTTTCCGCTTGCGCCCGGACAGGTGCCGTTTATTCCGACACCTGTCTATTTATTTCTGAAAATGAACAGATTATCACAAAAGATGCAGAGGAGCGCGGAAGGCGTGATATAATCAGAGCGAAATGAAAATACTGAAATGAACGGGTAGCGGAAGCTGGTGCTATCCCTGAATGCCGCAAAAAAAGCGCGGTGTCCGGCTTTCTCCTCAGGCCGGAAAGTGTTTTCCTGCCCTTCGGTTCTCTCCTCATCCGAAGGGCGATTTTTTCAGAAACAAGCAAGGGAGTGGAAACGGTGAAGCATGGCGAACTGATCAGAAAAATGACACTGGCCGAAAAATGCGCGCTCCTGTCGGGACAGGATGTGTGGCATACACGGCGCATCGAGCGGCTTGGAATTGACAGCATTGCGCTCTCCGACGGGCCGAGCGGACTGCGCAAACAGGCGGCGGCTGGCGACCATCTGGGGCTGAATGCCTCCACCAGCGCGACCTGCATTCCCTCCGCCGCGACGCTGGCGAACAGCTGGAGTGCGGAAGTTGCAGAAAGCATGGGCGCAGTCGTCGGCCGGGATGCGGCGGCGCAGGATGTGCAGGTGCTGCTGGGTCCGGGATTGAACACCAAGCGCAGCCCTCTGTGTGGCCGGAGCTTTGAATACTACTCGGAAGATCCCTATCTGGCCGGAAAGATGGCGGCTGGATTCATCCGCGGCGTGCAGGGACAGGGTGTTTCCGCCTGTGCCAAGCACTTTGCGGTCAACAGCCAGGAGCTGCTGCGCATGGCCAATGACAGCGTGCTGGATGAGCGCACGCTGCGTGAAATCTACCTGACAAACTTTGAAATCGCGATCAAAGAAGGGCAGCCGGATGCGGTGATGACCTCCTACAACCGCGTGAACGGGACGTATGCCAATGAAAACGCCCATCTCTACCGGATTCTGCGCGAAGAATGGGGTTTTGACGGCATGGTCGTGACCGACTGGGGCGGCAGCAATGATTTTGTGGAAGGCGTGCGCACCGGCATGAATCTGGAAATGCCGGCAGCTGGCGACGACAGCCCCTGTCAACTGCTGCGAGCCGTGAAGGAAGGCGTAATTGAGGAAAGCATCATCGACGAGCGCGTAGATGCGCTGCTGGAGCTGATCCTGCGGAAAAAGCCGGTGGCGCAGGCGGAGCCGATGGTGCAGCATGAACGCGCGCGACAGGCAGCGGAAAAATGCGTGGTGCTGCTGAAAAACGAAGGCAACATCCTGCCGCTGGCACATCAGACCCGGGTGGCGGTGATTGGCGATTTTGCGGCCAATGCACGATATCAGGGAGCTGGCAGCAGCATGGTCAATGCGGTGCAGGTGGATAACACGTTGGGGCTGGTGACGCGCTGCTTCCCGAACTCCATTGGCTATGCGCAGGGCTTTGAGCGACAGGACGTGGAGAATGAAGCAATGGCGAAACAGGCACTGACGATGGCAGCGGATGCAGAATGTGTACTGCTCTACATGGGCTTGCCCGAGGGCATGGAGACGGAAGGGCTGGATCGGACGCACATGCGGCTGCCGCAGAACCAGACGGCGCTGCTGCAACGGCTGGCGAAAGTGAACAGCCACATCGTGGTGGTGCTCTCCTGCGGCAGTGCGGTGGAAATGCCGTGGCTGGATCAGTGTCAGGCGCTGCTGTGGGGCGGCCTTGGCGGCGAAGCGGCGGCAGATGCGATGCTGCGCGTGATCAGCGGCGAGGTGAATCCGGGTGGCAAGCTGGCGGAAACCTTCCCCTTAGCGTATCAGGATATGCCGGTCAGCCGCTATTACCCCGGAAGGGAGTACACCAGCGAATACCGCGAAGGGCTGTATGTGGGCTATCGCTATTTCATCACGGCGGAAAAGGCGGTCTGCTTCCCGTTTGGCTTCGGTCTGAGCTACACGAGCTTCCGCTATGATGCACTGAACATCACGGAGGAGGGCGTTTCTTTTGATTTGACCAACACGGGACATTGCGCAGGCGACGAGGTGGTGCAGCTTTACATTGCCCTGCCGGAAGCCTGTGTCTTCCGCCCGGCACGCGAGCTGAAAGGTTTTGCGCGCGTGTCGCTGGAACCGGGGGAGACAAAGCGCGTTCACATTCCCTTTGATGCGTATACCTTCCGCTACTTCAACGTCAGCACGAACCGTTTTGAGACGGAAGAGGGCTGTTACGAGATTCAGGTTGGTGCGTCCTCGCAGGATCTGAAGTTGAGGGGAAGCTGGCTGGTGAAGGGAACGACGGAAACGCTGCCGTATACGCATGCGACCAGTCTCAGTTGCTATCGCAGTGGCCAGGTGGAGCAGGTATCGGACAATGCGTTTGAAACCCTGCTGGGACACAGCATTCCCAAACACAGCTGGGATCGCGGCGCGCCCCTGCAAATGAACGATACGGTGGCGCAGATGAAGGATGCGAAGAATCCCATCGCACGGCTGATAGCGCGGATGCTGCGGAACATGGTGGACAACGCCGTGGCCGCAGGGAAACCGGATCTGAATCTGCTGTTCATCTACAACATTCCCTTCCGTGGCATGGCGAAAATGATGAACGGCATGGTGTCCATGGCGATGGCGGAAGACATACTGATGATGGTTAACGGCCATTTCTTCCGTGGCTGCGGACGGCTGATTCATCATTTCTTCCATCGACCGAAACTGAAGGAATTAGAGCAAAAAGGAGCGGTGCAGCATGAGTGAAACGAAAAACGTCTGGCAGCAGTTTGCGGCCAAACATCCGAAGGCGGCGAAGTGGATCCGCGAGGGCGGCCTGTTTGTGATTTTCAGCAACGTGGTGACGGTGTTCAAGTACCTGATTCTGCAATTCCTGCCGAAGCTGTTCACGAGCGTTCCGGCATCGGATTTCGGCTGGCCGGGCGTGGACATGACGCTGTTTGGTGAAACGTTCAAGTGGAACATTCTGGGCTATGACGCGGCGCATGGCGGTCTGCGGTACTTTGTGGCCTACATGGTCGCGATGGTGATTGGCGAAATGGTGAATTTTCCGATTCAGCGCAACCTTGTTTTCCGCAGCAAGGGTAACATCTGGTATCAGATGCTGTGGTATCTGCTGGCGTTTGTGGTGATTACCTGCATCGTCAATTCGCTCAACTGCATCTGGGTGGCCGTGGCCGGACGCTTTGTGCCGGACTGGATTTACAATATTGGTACAACGGTGCTCAATGGTGGCGTGTCGATGGTGATTTTCTTCTTCGTGAACAAAATTATTTTCCCGGAAGCGCAGCAGACGAAAAATTGACATTCGGCAATCAAATGAAAAGGCTTCTCCGCATGGAAAATATGCGGAGAAGCCTTTGGCATCTCTCAAAAGATGCCGTGATTATACTTGATTTGCCCGTACAGCATGAAACCAAGGCCAACAGCAAGCGCTGGAAGCAGCACATACGCCACGAGTGCTTCGTTCCAGAGGGAAAGGAAGAACCCGACGACAAAAGACAGGCCAATGATGAACGTACCGAGGCCAACCGCCCGGCCATAACGGGGAATGTCTTCCTCCCGGACGCGGCGACGATTGTAGGCGTGAATGGTGCTGATGTTGCCCATCATGTTGACCAGACCAAGGACGGAAAGCAGCAGTCCCAGAATAAGCAGCAGCCAGTGGTTCATAAAACATCCTCCTGAAAATAGAATAAGTCCTCGAATTTTTTATCCAGTGCAATGCAGAGGATAAGCGCCAGCTTGGCAGTGGGATTGAATTGCCCGGTTTCGATGGAACTGATGGTGTTTCTGGACACGCCCACCAGCGCGGCCAGCTGCGTTTGGGAAAGCTGCTTTTCGGCACGGGCTTCCCGAAGATGATTTTTCAGTTGCAGCGACTCTTTCATGGTCGCACCTCTGTCAGGCGGAAAATGAAAGCCAACAGCGCCAGCAGCTGCACGGTGAAGAAGGCTATGCAGAGAATCAGGTCGGTGTTTCGCCGGGCGTGTTGAAACCGGACGGCATAATGCGTCCCCAGAATGCTGAAATAGATGATCCACGGGCTGCACAGGAATGTGCCGGTGAAGGCATGGAAAATGACGGAAATCAGGCAGCAGACGCATGCGCCGACGCGCCCGGCCAGATGACCAGCCTGAATGCTTAAGTCCAGTTCCGCCAGATCTTGATGCTGGTTTTCAAGGCGGCTGAGGGCAAGAATTTCCTCTTTGGTCATCAAAACACCTCACTTTGAATGAAATGCCAAGTTTACTTGGTACAGCTTCTATGATAACATAGCCAAGTTTTCTTGTCAAGAGTCCAAAGACGGTTTGCCACGGAAATCAATTTTCAATTTTCAACGATAAATGAGCAAATTCTGAAAAATGCACAAAAAGTCTCTATTAGAAAGAACTAACGAGAACCAACCTCTTGCGCAAAGGCAGCCATCAGCTTATTCGATGTATACCAGCTGTCGCACAGGAAATATGCTTCAAGTCTTTATCAAATTGAAGGTTGTTCCACTTGCCGTCGTTCAGAAAATGAGACACAGCTGTCCTGTGTTGACTACTTCGCCCTTATATCCAAGCATAAAGACAGAATGGAGAATGCTTTTCAAGTGTTCTCAATACACATCCGACAAAACTTTTTTGAGCTTTAACATGTTTAAGGTCTTGCAAATTGTTTTCGACTGCTTCACAATGTAGGCATGAGACATCTCCTCTCGTGATGATGGTCGGATGGTTTTGTGCTAATTCCATGATACCATCTACCATGGTGAGATGTCTCTATTTTTGTGCAATTTTTTATATTTGCTCATTCATAGTTATAAAGATCTTTCAACTTTGAACTTTGTTTGAAGTGCTTTTGAAGTTGATTTTGACAAACGTAGCGATTGACATGAAGTTCACATTGTGCTATA
>CAZGKQ010000013.1:15476-18462 GCA_964526125.1 uncultured Faecalibacterium sp. | reverse complement strand
CTTCATGACCCTGTTGCACCATCGTCAGTACCCCCTCGTCCATTTCGCTTACCGTGTCGCACAGTTCCTCAATGTCCTGTGCGAAGTGACTGGCCAGCATCTCGACTTTTGTGTGATTTTTACATTCGCCATTCATAGTAGACTAAAAGGCAGAAAGGGGGCATTCCTGATGAAGACAAAGATGACCATTCAGGATACGGCGTTGGAATGGTTATATTCTCCAGACTGGGAGTACCATGACTATGGCGACTGCAAACGGTATCTGCAAATGATTCTGCCCTACCAGCAACACTGGGACGAAAACGAGCAGTTTCCGCTCATCCTGTTTATTCCCGGTTCGGCGTGGCAAAAGCAGGAAATGTACAACGACATTCCCAAACTGACGATGCTGGCAAGACGAGGATTTGCCGTGGCCGTCATGCAGTACAGGGAAGCGACCATCGCTCATTTTCCTGCGCAGATAGACGATGTGAAAAATGCAATCGCCTTTTTGCAAAGCAAATCCAGGGACTTTCATTTTGATATGACGCGGTTCTTCCTGATGGGCAATTCCTCTGGTGGGCATATCGCCATGATGGCGACGCTATTGAATGCCAATGGACTATGCGAACCATTTCCCATGCCCAAAGGCGTTATCTGCCAATGCGGAGCGACGGATATCACGATCTGTGCAGGCGCACCGCTTCCGCCATGGATGAAAGTGCGCCCATCCGCCCTGTTACTTGGCGTCGATTCGATTGAAGAACACCGAGAATGCGCCGAAAAAGCCTCGTGCAGCATGTACATCCACAAAGCCATCACACTGCCACCGATTTTGCTGATGCATAGCGACCACGATCCGATTGTATCGGTGGAGAACAGCCGGAAACTATATGAAAAGCTGTCAGCATCGGGGCATGCAGTGGACTATTATGAGCTTCAGGAGAACGCAGCCCATTGCGGAGGGACGTATTTCAGCGAACCGATTCTCAATGTGATTGCGGATTTTGCGAATCAGTGTCAATGAATAAATTTTTCTGCTTTGCTTGACAATAATTCAAATCATAAAAATTGCAGATATAAACGCACGAGGGAAAAAACAAGCGGCCTGACGACGAACCTCATCGTCAGGCCGCTTGAACATTCTGTTTTGCTTCAATTGTTGCGAAAAAGATTCAGATAGGGACGGTAGCTTTCTCTAGCCGGTAGGAAGTCCGGCAGACACAGCGTTTGTGCCATTTGAACCAGCACCTTGTCGTCCGTGTGCGGCAATTCCGGATGATAGCGCTCCACTTCATTCCGGTGCAGTTGAAGAATCCAAATGTACAATTTTAGGAGGCTCATGTTCGGCAGATTGGGAACAGGCATGGCAATGCCCTTTCCACGGCAGACGGAGCAATGGCCGCATGGTGCACTGCGCTGCCTGAATGCCTTGGAAATTCCCTGCGACAGGCATTTCTTCCGGAGACACCAGCTCAGCATCTGTTTCAGCGGCTCCCATTCCCTCTCCATTTCGCGACGATATGACTGCAAGCTCCGATTTTGCGTGCGAATTCGGCGGCAGCGTTCATGGGCATCCATGAGATACACCGGCGTAAGCAGCATCAGACAGACGGAAATTTGCCCATCGCGTCCAGCGCGCCCGGCCTGCTGCACATAATCAATCATGGAGCGTGGAATATAGTCGTGAATAACTAGTCGGATGTCCGGAATATCCACGCCCATTCCGAAAGCGGAAGTAGCCGCCACCACACGAACCTGACCAGTCAGATATGCCTGCATTACCTGATTGCGCGTTTCTCTCTCCAGCCCGGCATGATATGCAGCGGCTGGAAAACCATGACTCGTCAGCATATCAGCAAGCCATTCCGTCCGGCTGCGAAACTGGCAGAAGATGACCACCTTGCCGGGAACTTTTTCAAGAATGCGTAGAATCATACCATTGACATCCACGGTAGGCAGCACGCTGTAGTGGAGGTTTTTCCGCTCTACCGACATCGTGACTTTTCGCGGATGTAACAGTCGCAGCGAGGTGACGATGCCCTGTTGCAGTCTCACATCCGCCGTGGCCGTCATGGCGCAGATAGTCGGTCGAGAAGGGAGCGCGCGAATAAACGCATTGATCTGCTGATACGACGGGCGAAAGGAGTTGCCCCACTGCACGATACAATGCGCTTCATCCACCACCAGCAGCGACGGTGGACGACGTTGGCACAAAGCACGGATTTCCCGGTTTTCCAGACGTTCCGGCGCAAGGAAGAGAATGTTGGCCTCCTGCTGCATCAGCTGGCGCATGCCTTCCTGCCGTTCCGTCGGCATCATCAGGCTGTCCAACGAGACGCATGGAATGCCTTTTTCTCGCAGATGACGCACTTGATCGTGCATCAGCACAATCAGCGGAGAAACCACGATGGTCAAGCCGCCCATCATCACCGCAGGAAGCTGCCAGCAAAGGCTTTTACCGGCACCGGTAGGCAAAATGCACAGCAAATCCCGGTGATTCAGCAGGGCATCGGCAGCCTTTTCCTGCCCCGGACGAAAACCACTGACCCCAAACTTTTCTTTCAGTGTCTGCTGACACTGACGCAAAAGCGATCGACGCATCAGAAGTGCCGCCCTCCGCCACCATGGGTTGCGCCGCTGGAGGAGACATGCGTGCCACTGCCGCCGCCACCACCACCGCCATGATGATGATCAGACGACGGATCGGGATGCTTGACACGATGAACCTGCTCGCGAATAAAATGGCTGTCATTGCGCGACAGTTTGATGTTGGACAGGCCATTCAGGTCATAGGAGTAAGTGCTGCCACGCAGCGAATATTTCGCCTGAACGCAGACCACAAACAGCGCCATCACCACCACACCGGCCAGCAGTGCCAACAGTATCTCGCCCTCCGTCAGCTCGTTTGGCGGATAATACAATTCCGTATAGCGCTGACCAGTCACCTCGTCGTAGCGGAACTGGCCAATTTCGCGCCCCTGCGCCAGATAGCGTTCCGTCTGCG
>CAZGKQ010000013.1:0-15376 GCA_964526125.1 uncultured Faecalibacterium sp. | reverse complement strand
TTTCCTCAATGCGGTCGCAAAGCTCCGTGATGCGCGAAATTTCATCCGCCGTGAAGAGTCCGGCGTTGTCCGCCACCTGCGTATCCGCCAGTGCCACACTGGTCAGCCACAGACAGCAGAGCAGACAGAGCCCAAGCAGCCTTTTCCAGCCCTTTACCATATGAAAGCACCTCCCAGACAAAGCAGGCCAAAAGTCAACACACCCAGCAGCGCGCCCACGGCGAACAGCTTGCCTCTGTTAATGGGCAGTTTGCCGCAGACACGCCCCGTCTGCCCATTCATCATGTAGTAATACGGCTCGCCGTTGGCGCGGTGCTTGTAGGTCAGCACCCAGGCCGGCAGCAGCAGATACTTCGCCTTAACTTTATCCGGAGTAAAGGAGGCACGGCCATGCAGACTCTGATAGGGATTGTCAACCTGAATGAACATCTGCTCGCTATAGCTCTTGACTTCTTCCAGCACCGATTCTCTGGCCTCCGCCTTCTCCACATCGCGCTTTTCCGCCAGGAAACCACTCAGATAGCCGGCTTCGTAGGGCTTGACAGCTTCCAGCTGATACGGATGAATGCCGTCAGAAAGCTTGCCATCGGCCTTTCTCAGCGCTTTCCGCATCACCTGGCGGAAAGTCAGCCGTCCTTCGCGTTCTACCGCATAAAATCGGGTGATCGTCACCGTTTCTTTGGAGTTGCGACGCACCGAGACCTTTGTCCCTTCGCCGTGGAATTCCCCCTGCCCGGCAACATCACAGGCCCAATAGGGGTAGTACACACCGGAAAAGTCCTCCATCTGCGTCTGAGAGAAGAAATCCTTACGGACAAAGTGCTTTTTTTGAATAAAAGTTTTGAACTGCTCCTGTGCCGCCTTTTTGTCCAGCTGGAAGGGAATCACGCCATCCGGACGGAATTCGTCGGACAGACGGTCGCTGAGGACAACAGGGGAGTGGCAATAGTAGCAGCGCGTCGCCGCCGTGGTGCTGTCCGTTACGATTTCTGCGCCACACATCGTGCAGTGGTAGGAGCGCAGGGAAGCCCTTTCATGCTGCGCCTGTTCCGGTTCGGTTTGATCGGACAGCTCCATCGCTGAATGGGTTTCACCGCAATATGGACACCGAAACTGCTGGCTTGCCGGATCAAATTCCAGATAAGCGCCGCAGGACGGACATTTGAACGTCATCACCTGATTCACAGGAGGTCGCCTCGCTTTCTCATGAGATTGAAATTCCTGGGATGAAATCTCCGGGATGAAAAATGATGATTTTCATTCCTCCCTATTATACCATGCCCCCTGGCGTTCTGCAAGGGCGACAGAGACAGGGAAAGACGGTCACACACGATTTTTTTCACAAAAAAGTGTGAAATTTTGCTTGATTCCCTTGACGGATGGCTCATAACGTTGTATCATTAAAAGGGTTTATGTTGTGTGCGTCGGAATAAAGGAAAAAGGCTCGCGCCTTCCTTTATTCCAAAATGTAAACGCTTACAAACGCGCACCGGTTCATCTTCTTTCAAATCTGTTTCCCAAATCTTCTTTGCAAGAAAGGACGATGTTTCATGGAATTTCTGGAGAAGCTGTCTTTGGCAGGTCTGGTTCCTGTCATCGCCATCAACGACGCTGAGGACGCTGTGCCGCTTTGCAAAGCACTGGCAGAAGGCGGACTGCCGGTCGCGGAAATCACTTTCCGCACAGCGGCTGCGGAGGAATCCATCCGCCGCGTACATGAAGCCATGCCGGAAGTGCTGCTGTGCGCCGGTACGGTGCTGACCACGGAGCAGGTGGATCGCGCGGTGAACGCCGGTGCTGCTGCCATCGTGTCGCCCGGCCTTTCTCCCGACGTGGTGAAATACTGCGTGGAGAAGGGGATTCCGGTCTGCCCCGGCACGGCGAATCCCTCTGACGTGCAGATCGCCATTCAGTACGGCCTGAAGGCTGTGAAGCTCTTCCCAGCAGAAGCCGTTGGTGGCCTGAAGCTCATCAAGGCCATGGCACCGGTGTATCCGGACATGAAGTTTATGCCCACCGGCGGCGTGAACGAAGCCAACATGCTGGATTATCTGGCCTTTGACAAGATTCTATGCTGTGGCGGATCGTGGATGGTTCCCAAGGACGCAGTGGCCGCAAAGGACTGGAAGCGCATCACGGAACTGACGCGCTCTGCGGTTGACAAGATGCTCGGCTTTGAAGTGCGCCATATCGGCCTGAACTGCCCGGATGCAGAAAGCTCGATGGAGACGGCGAAGAAGATTGCCGCACTCATGGGCTGGCCGATCAAGGAAGGCAATTCTTCCAACTTCGTCGGCACCGGCTACGAAATCATGAAGAAGCAGGGTCGCGGCGCTAATGGTCACATCGCCATCGGCACCAACAATGTGGCTCGCGCCAAGTGGCATCTGGAACATCGCGGCTTCAAGTTCATTGAGGATTCCGCCGTTGTCAAGAATAGCAAGCTGACAGCCATCTATCTGGAGGACGAAATCGGCGGCTTTGCCTTCCATCTGGTGCAGAAGTGAGCAACGAAAGCAAGGCGTTTCCCTATGGACAAGCTGCTCATTATCGGGCAGGTAACGGGGGAATTATGAAGTTGCGGAACTTCTCGCACTTGATAAATATTTGCAGGACGGCTGGCAGATCAGGGAGATTCAGTCCCAAAGCTGTGAAGTCAGCTGTTGCTGCTATGTCTGGTTACACAAAAAGGAACAGGAATAAAAGCACGACAAATTACAGGAGGTTAACATCCTATGGGTAAGATTGTTACGTTTGGTGAAATCATGCTGCGCCTGAAGTCCCCGGCTTATGAGCGCTTCTTCCAGAGCCCCTCTCTGGAAGCCACCTTTGGCGGCGGCGAGGCGAACGTCTCCGTTTCTCTGGCGAACTACGGTCTGGACACGGCGTTTGTGACGGTGTTGCCGACCAACGACATCGGCAATGCGTGCATTCGTGAACTGCGCGGCTTTGGCGTAGACACCAGCAAGATCGTCCGCAAGGATGGCCGTATGGGCATCTACTATCTGGAAACCGGCGCTGTACAGCGTCCCTCCAAGGTCATCTACGACCGTGCAGGTTCCGCCATCGCGGAAGCCAAGCCCGGCGACATCGACTGGGACAGCGTGTTTGAGGGCGCAACCTGGTTCCACCTGACCGGCATCACCCCAGCCATTTCTCAGGGCGCGGCTGATCTGTCGCTGGAAGCGGTGAAGGCGGCCAAGGCCAAGGGCATCCATGTCTCCTGCGACCTGAACTACCGCAAGAACCTCTGGAAGTACGGCAAGAAGGCCGACGAAGTGATGAAGGAACTCGTCAAGTATGTGGACACCGTCATCGCGAACGAAGAAGACTTCCAGAAGTCTCTGTGCCTGAGCGTGGAATCCGCTGCGAGCGTGGAGGAAGGCCAGATCAACGTCGAAAACTACAAGGCCATTGCCTCTCTGGCGATGCAGACCTATCCGAACATCAAGCGCGTGGCGATTACCCTGCGTGAATCCAAGTCTGCCAACCACAACGACTGGTCTGCTTGCCTGTACAACGGCAAGGATTTCTTCCTCTCCCGTAAGTACAGCATCACGGACATCGTTGACCGCGTGGGTGGCGGCGACTCCTTCGGCGGCGGCCTGATCTATGGCCTGAACACCTATCCGGACGAAAAGACCGCGCTGGAATTCGCTGTGGCTGCGTCCTGCCTCAAGCACACTATTCTGGGCGACTACAACCGTGTAACCGTCGCTGAGGTGGAAAGCCTGATGAAGGGATCCGGCACAGGTCGTGTGCAGCGCTAAAATGGCGAAAATATGAGAATCAGCTCCGAAAAGAACTGAATTTTCATGAATTTGATTTGAAATTCCTCTTGACACATCCGCTCAGACTGCATATAATGGGTACTGGGGAGATGCTCCTGGGGTGTCTGACAGCACGCTGGTTTTCCCCACATTTCAACAAATGGAGTCCGCGTCTATAGTCTTGCTATGTCATGCCCCCGTTGCAAAACGCCAGGGGAAGGCAGATGCAAGCGGCAGGACACCTACCTGCTTTAACAGCGGGTGAAAAACATGCAGTGCATCGTCACTCTGGGAGCATCTTTTCTTTTCCGGTTTCGCCATGAGCATTTTCATTGCGAGCATTGTCTCGAACAAATGGGTTAAAAGCAGGAGGTCAGAGATGTTGCTCTGACCTCTTTTTCATGCCGGTTCGAAATCCATTGGAAGTATTGGACGAAAGGACGTCACCATGAACATTCCGCCACTCTTCACGCCGCACCTGCCAGGACGCAACGATCCCTGCTGGTGCGGCTGCGGACGCAAATACAAGAGCTGCCACATGGCCTTTGACCAGCAGCTTTCCGCGCTGTCCGCCAGGGGACACATCGTCCCCAGCCACAAGCTGATTAAAACACCGGAGCAGATCGAAAAAATCCGGGAAAGCTGCAAAATCAACATCGCTGTGCTGGACGAAATCAGCCGCCAGATTCACGAGGGAATGACCACCGCCGCCATTGACCGGCTGGTCTATACCATGACGCAGGACATGGGGGGCATTCCGGCACCGCTGAATTACGAGGGCTATCCCTACAGCGTTTGCACCTCCGTCAACGAGCAGGTTTGCCACGGTTTCCCTTCAGAGAAGGTGGTGCTGAAGGCCGGCGACATTGTGAATGTTGACTGTTCCACCATTCTGAACGGTTATTTTTCCGACTCTTCGCGCATGTTCTGCATTGGCGAAGTCTCGCCCGAAAAGCAGAAGCTGGTTGATGTCACAAAGGAGTGCGTTCAGCTCGGTCTGGAGCAGGTGAAGCCGTGGGGCTTCCTGGGCGACGTGGGGCAGGCCGTCAACGATCATGCTAAAGCCAATGACTATCAGGTTGTGCGCGAAATCGGCGGTCACGGCTGCGGTCTGGAATTCCATGAAGACCCGTGGGTCAGCTTCATCACCACGCGCGGAACCGAGATGGCGCTCGCGCCGGGCATGATCTTCACCATTGAACCGATGGTGAACATGGGGACGGCGGAAGTCTGCACCCATCCGGGGAACACATGGGAAATCTTCACGCAGGATGACAAGCCCTCCGCACAGTGGGAAATCATGGTGCTGGTCACGGAAAAAGGGCACGAGGTGCTATGCTGGTAAAAAAACGACCGTTCACGTTTCGCATATGGCGATTCATGAGCGGTCGGTTTTCTGTATGGGATTACATCAGCGGCGCAATGGCTTTGAGCACTGCGCCGGTAAGCTTCATGGAGAACTTGTCATTTTTCAGCTTCTCCATGGTCATGCGGCGACATTGCCGGAGCGTCTGCTGGAAATCAGCTTCGATTTCCCGGATGCACGGCACATCCAGCATGTAGGCCGCGCATTCAAAATGATGATACAGGCTGCGATAGTCCAAATTGATGGTGCCGACAATCGCCTCCTGATCGTCCGCCACGAATACCTTGGCATGCACAAAGCCGGGCGTATATTCGCTGATCTTCACGCCGGTCGCCAGCAGGGATGCGTAATGCGTATGCGCCAGCGCAAAGGCGTACTTCTTGTCCGGAATGCCCGGCAGAATCAGATGCACATCCACACCACGCTCTGCGGCGTATTGCAGCGCCGTCTCCATGTTGTGGTCAATGATCAGATAGGGAGTCATGATGTGGACATAGCGTTTAGCACGATAAAGAATGTCCATGTAAACCCGTTCGCCAACCTTGTTGCCATCCAGCGGACAGTCGGAGTAGGGCAGCACAAATCCCGACGCGTCCTTCACGGCTTTGGTGGGATAAGCCAGGAAACGGGCGCTGTCCATCACATGCTCGTCAATTGCCCACATGTTCAGGAACATCAGCGTAAAGCTCCTGACTGCCTGACCACGCAGCATGATGGCGGTATCCTTCCAGTGACCAAAGCGCTCCACGCGGTTGATATATTCATCCGACAGATTCACGCCGCCGGTGAAGGCCACATTGCCATCAATGACGGTTATTTTCCGGTGGTCACGATAATTATAATGCGTGGAGACAAACGGCCGGACAGGCGCAAACATCTTGCACTTGATGCCAAGTGTCCGCATCTGCTCCGGGAACTGGTGCGTCAGGTGGCTGAATTCGCATGTGCCGTCTACCAGCAGACGAACTTCCACGCCCTCGTTGACCTTCTGCACCAGAATGTCCAGAATCTTCCCCCACATTTCGCCTTCCTCAATAATAAAATATTCCAGAAAGATGAAATGCTTCGCTTTGGGCAGCTCCGTCAGCATGGCCTCAAATTTCGCTTCACCAATGGGGAAATATGTTACCTCCGTGTTTTCCCAAACCGGATAGCAACCGCTGTTGCTGACGTATTTCGCCATTCCGGCAATTCGCTCATCCCGTTGCTGCAAATGCAGCTGCGCATCGTTGTGCGCGCGCAGTTCGCTGCGGCCTTCGCGTACCAGTTGCGTCGCGCGCTGCTTGAGCAGCCGATGGCCAAATTCACTCTTCGTATAAAGATAAAACAGGGCGCCAAACACTGGCGCGACGGCAAAGAACAGCAGCCATGTCAGCTTTGCGCTTGGATCGCTGCTGTCATTGAGCAGGAAAATCACCATCACGGCGCTGAACAGCATGGTTCCGCCGAAAATATGTGGTATGAATTCCGCTGCGACGTGAAAAAAGCTGACCAGCAACAGCACCTGCACCAGAAAGAGGAAGATGATCAGGCCAAACCGGCTGAAAACAGCCTGTTTCAAACCACGTTTACCTTTCTTCAGCAGCTGAAAGTGTTTTCCCTCTTCAGGGTGATTCATAGAAGCATGTAACCTCCTCAAAATTGCTGAAGACGCTTCAGCATCCCTGTTATCGTACCTTTTTTCATCTTTTCTGTCAAGGCTTTTGATTGTGAATTGACAGAAAAAATGTTTTCCTGTATAATCAATGTGACCGGTTTCACGAGGATGCGTTGCAAAAAGTGCCGGGAAGCAGGTGAAAGCAAAACAGGCTTTCCGAGTCATCCTGAAACGCATCCCGACCAATGGAGAAAGGGCGGAATTGAACCATGCTGTGGGAAGAAAGAGCCTCTCAGGCCATCGAAAATCTGCTGACCTATGCGGCAGCAAAACGGCTGATTGAAGAGGAGGATCGTCCTTATTACCGCAATCTGCTGCTGGATGCATTGCAGCTGGATGCACCATCCGGCGAAGCGCAGCCGCTGACCGACATTCCCGAAACGGCCACCCGGCTGCTTCAGGCGCTGTGTGAGCTGGCCGTGGAAGTGCATCTGATTGAGGACATGACTTATGCGCGCGACCTGTTTTCTGCGCGCCTGATGGGGCTGCTGACCCCGTCGCCGCGTCAGGTTCGCGAATCGTTTGAAAGCCATGTGGCGCAGGGGCACCCTGACGAAGCCACGGAGGAATTCTATCAGCTGTGCCGCAACTGCGACTATATCAAGGTGGACGCGATTGCGCAGAATGTGCGCTATTTTGCGCCGAGTCCGGTGGGGGAGCTGGAAATCACCATCAATCTGTCCAAGCCGGAGAAAGATCCGCGTGAAATTGCCAAGCTGAAAAGTGCGCCCAGCGTCGGTTATCCCAAATGCATGCTGTGCGTGGAAAACCCCGGCTATCGGGGACGCAGCAATTTCCCGGCGCGCCAAAATCATCGCGTCGTACCACTGACGCTGGCCGGACAGAAGTGGTACCTGCAATATTCGCCCTATGCGTATTATCCGGAGCATTGCATTGTCTTCAACAGTCAGCACATTCCCATGCGCATCTCTCGCGGCACGTTTGAGCGGCTGTTCTCCTTCGTCCAGCAGTTTCCGCATTATATGCTCGGCTCCAATGCGGATCTGCCGATCGTGGGCGGCTCTATCCTGAATCACGATCATTTCCAGGGCGGACGCTATACTTTCCCGATGGATCAGGCAAAGGTTCGCCGGACGCTGCTTTCACCCGTGGCGGATGTGCAGGCTGTTTTGCTGGACTGGCCGATGTCCACCATCCAGCTGACTGGTACGAATGAAACTGCTCTGATTGAGGAAGCCAACCGCATTCTGGAAACCTGGCGTACCTACAGCGACGAAACCTGCGACATTATGGCGGAAACGGATGGCACGCCGCACAATACCATCACGCCGATTCTGCGCCGCGATGGCGATTGCTATCGCCTGAATTTGGTGCTGCGCAACAACCGCACGAGTGCAGAACATCCTCTGGGCATTTTCCATCCGCATGCACCGCTGCACCATATCAAGAAAGAGAACATCGGCCTGATAGAGGTGATGGGGCTGTTCATCCTGCCCGGTCGCCTGAAGACGGAGCTGGCCGCCCTCGGTGCCTACCTGACGGGCGAAAAGCCTATGGTTCAGCCGGAAGAAAGCGATCCATGCCACAAGCATTATGACTGGTTGACGGATGTCGTGACCCGGCACGGCACCGGTAAAACGCCCGAGGAAGCCGAAGCCATCCTGCGTCAGGAAGTGGCGCTGGTTTGCGCACAGGTGCTGTCCGATGCCGGCGTTTACAAGCAGAATGAAGCCGGGGAGGCCGGTTTCCTGCGCTTCATGAACACACTGGGGTACAAAGTAGAATAATGGCACAAAAACAGCGCAGCGTTTCGCACCGTTACCGGTTGGATCGCTGCGCTGCTTTTATCCAGTTATAATCCCTGCGAAAAATCCACTGCACCACAAAGTGCTTTCACAAAATCAGCCAATCCGGTGGCATCCTGTTCGTCAAAGCGATGAAGGTGCGGCGAATCAATGTCCAGCACGCCGAACAGGTTGTCTCCCAGCAGTATTGGAACGACGATTTCCGACCGGGAAGCGCTGTCGCACGCAATATGGCCGGGGAATTGCATCACGTCCGGCACAAGCTGAATCTGCCGGGTTTTGGCGGCCGCGCCGCACACGCCGCGTCCCAGCGGAATCTGTGTGCAGGCCGTTTTTCCCTGAAACGGCCCCAAATGCAGCATTTCGCCGCGCAAAAGATAAAAGCCAGCCCAGTTGATGTCCGGCAGTGCTTCAAAGAGCAGCGCCGAAGCATTCGCCAGCGTTGAAATCGGCAACGCATCCTGCGCCAGCTGCGTAATCTGCTGAGCCAGCAGGAGATAAAGCGCTGTTTTTTCCTGCGGAAAAATCATGTTCTGATGCACGGTTGCGCCCTCCCTCACAGCACATAGAAGTAAATGGAGAAGAAATGAAGCACCGTGCCAATCAGGCAGAAAAAGTGGAAAATGGAGTGGAAGTATTTCCGCTTTGAGCCGATCGCATACAGGATTGCACCCACCGTGTAGGCCACGCCACCGGCAATCAGCAGCAGCAGTCCGGGATAAGCCAGATTGCTCACCAGCGTTTTGGAGGCAAACAGAATCACCCAGCCGAGCAGTACATAACAGATCACGCTGATTTTCGCAAACTTCTTAAGATTAACGGCATTGAGTACGATTCCCGTAATGGCAACAGCCCAGACCAGCCCGAACAGCACCCAGCCGGTTGCGCCGCGCAGCGTAACCAGCGTGTAAGGCGTATACGTTCCGGCAATCAGCAGGAAGATAGTACAGTGGTCAAACACGCGGAAAACTTTTTTCGCACGGTTGACCTTCAGTGCATGGTACAGGCAGCTCATCAGATAAAGCAGCGTCGTCGTCAGGCCAAAAACGATGCTGGAAGCGAGCTTGAAGCCATCTCCGGCAATTGCACTCTTGATAATGCACAGCACAAGCGCCGCAATGCCAAGCCCGGCACCGATACCGTGGGAGATGCTGTTGAGCAGCTCCTCCGCCAGGGTGTAGGACGGAATCCCCAGCAGCTTTCTTTTGCGCTCTTTTTCACGCAGCTTTTCAGACATGCGTCACACGCTCCTTACTTCACAAGGCGATACAAAGAAACAACTTTACCCAGAATCACCACTTCATCCGCATAAATGGGTTCCATCGTATGGTTTTCCGGCTGAAGGCGGAAATGTCCGTTTTCTTTGTAAAAGCGCTTGACTGTTGCGCTGTCTTCGATCATGGCCACTACGATTTCGCCGTTAAACGCCTCCGTAGCGCGGCGCACAATGATGTAGTCGCCATCCAGAATACCAGCTTCAATCATGGAATCACCGGTCACGCGTAGAATGAAATGCTCACCCTCACCCAGCATAATGTCCGGAATCGGCACATATTCTTCCAGATTTTCTTCCGCCAGAATCGGCTGTCCAGCCGTCACGCGGCCAATCACCGGCAGCGCAGTAGAGTTGTTGCGAATGAAGTTCGGGTCGCCCATAACCTCCATCGCACGCGGTTTCATCGCGTCGCGGTGGAGCAGGCCACGCTTTTCCAGTCGCTGGAGATGGCCATGAACGGTAGAGGTCGATTTCAGTCCAACAGCCTGCGCAATTTCACGCACGGACGGCGGATAGCCCTTGGTCTGTATTTCGGACTTGATGAAATCAAGAATGCGTTGCTGATTATCTCCACGGGGTCGTTGCATGGGAGATGATCGCCACCTTTCTGTGTTTGATAAAAACATTATAGCACATATGTCGCCAAAAATCAAACAGTCGTTCGACTGAAAGCTTGCATTTTTGACGAAACATGCTATAATCAGAGTATCGAATTTCCGCCAGACGAAACGCCAGAGCGGAGTCATGAAAGAAGGGGAGTCACATGGGCAAGCAGTGCGTGCTGTACGATCGGGAATGCATTGACTGCGGCGAATGCGAACGCTGCGATCTTGATCCAGACAAAATCTGCGACAACTGCATGAAATGCGTAATGGGGGACGCAGATTACCGCGCAATCCACATTTCGGGCATTGAGTTGGAGGGCGAACATTCCTGATGCAATAGGTCGGATGGCCGGAATGCCAGATTATTTCTAAAATATAGAAATTTGCATCAAAAAGAGCAAGCGCGGCAGGGGAGTCACGCTTCGCTCTTTTTGGTTTTTGCCTTTTTGCTTTCTGCGGAAGTCATGGCTTCGTGTCTGGCCGCAAAATCTTCCATCGTCGGTAGTATGATGCGCTCTGCGGCCATTTGCCGATGCTTATCCGTCATATCTGCATAATGTTTGCGCGTCGTATCCACCGAGGAATGTCCCAACACGTCCGCAACGAGATAAATATCACCAGTCTCGCTGTAGAGGTTGGTGGCAAAGGTGCTGCGCAGCTTGTGCGGACTGATTTTCGGTTTCAGCGGTGCTGCCAACGTTGCATATTTTTTTACCAGATTCTGCACGGCTCGCTGTGTAATGCGACGCTTCTGCATGGAGAGAAAGAGGGCGTTTTCGTGGCCGGGAACAGCCTTGATTTTGCTGCGAACCTCCATATAATCTGCCAACGCCGTCGCTACCTCAGGGGGCATATACAGCACAACCTGATTGCCGCCTTTGCGCGTCACCAGAAAGGCATTGTCCTCCAAATTGACATCTTCGATATTGATCCCGACACATTCTGACACGCGGATTCCTGTCCCCAGGAACAGCGAAAGCATCGCAAAATCCCGGGAGGCGGTCTGCTTTTGATAAGCTTTTTGATGCTCCGTCAGCCCTTCGCCAGTTGCTGATTGTTCCAGCATGCGGGTCATTTCTTCCTGCGTCAGGCGGATAATGGGTTTTTCATGGATTTTGGGTAATTCCAGCAACAGGGTAACGTTGGCCACAATTCGCTGCGACTGGTACATGTAATCATAAAACGATCGAATCGAACACAGCTTGCGCTTGATGGCCTGTTCCTGATTGGCCAGCGGTTTGAGTGGACGGACAAGCGCATCCTGCGAATCATCCTGTTCCTTAAAATAGTACGTCAGATAATCGGTATAGGCCACGAGATCGTTTTTGGTGACACTGCCAATCTGCTGATCCGTGATGTGCGTCAGCGGCTGGTCGGCAAATGCCACACGTTCACGATGCAGAAAATCAAAAAACGTTCGCAGATCAATGGTGTACGCCAGCCGCGTAAAGGTTCCTGTGGTCAACGCAATGCTGGCAATAAAATCGCTGCACGCCTGCGGCAATGAACGAAGCATTTCACGAATCTGCTCAATGCGCTTTGCATCGACCTGTTCGTGATAAGTGGGCTGTTTGGGCGCCATGACACGTCTCCTTTGCTTTTCGGATGCCAACTATTCGTGAAACTATGGTTTAGCGAATAGTTGCAAATGGAAGTCTCTCCTCTTTTTTCGTTCTTTGAGGTCAAAAAAGCACCGCCGAATCTGCTGACAAACGCCAACGCGCAGCATGGTCATTCGGCGATGCCGTATTGTTATGATTCGTCCATTGCGTTAATCCGGCGATATTCCTTGATGGCGCTGGTCGCCAGCTCATCGCAGCGAATGTTTTCCGGATGGTCAGCGTGACCCTTGACCTTGTGGAACGTAACCTGATGTTTGCGCGTCTGTGCCAGCAAAATGAACCAGAGATCCTGATTTTCCACCGGCTGACCAGCGGCGTTCTTCCAGCCGCGCTTTTTCCAGCCATCAATCCAGTGTTCATTAAAGGCATTGACCAGATACGCGCTGTCGGAATACAGCTGAACAATGCACGGCTCTTTCAGCGCTCCCAGCGCACTGATGGCCGCAAACAGCTCCATTCGATTATTGGTGGTTCCGGCCATATAGCCGCTCATTTCCTTGCGATGCGGCCCAAATTCCAGAATGCAGCCCCAGCCACCGGGACCGGGATTGCCAGAACAGGCACCATCGGTATAAATATTGACCTGCTTACGAGGACGGGCTTCCGTCATGGTTGACTCCCCTTCTATGGCAGCATTTGTCATGTTGCACAAATTTTATTCGATTATTTTGACATTTCCCGTGACTTTTCCGCACAGGCGGCCATCGCCTCCTGCACCGCTGCCCGGAATCCGGCTTTTTCAAGCGCTGTAACCGCCTCAATGGTCGTTCCGCCCGGCGAACACACCTCATCCTTCAGCTGCGCCGGATGACGGCCTGTTTCCAGCACCAGTTTCGCGCTGCCATAGACCACCTGTGCAGCCATTTCATAACACAGCGCACGCGGCAGCCCTTCCCGGACACCGGCATCTGCCATGGCTTCCATCAGCATAAACAGATAGGCCGGACTGCTGCCGCTCAACGCAATCACGCCGTCAAAGAGCTGTTCGCGGACGACAACCGTTTTGCCGACCGCATCGAAAATCCCCTTTGCAAAGGCAAAATCCACCGCATTGAAGGTGGTTTGCTCACAGAGTGCGGTCATTCCTGCGCCAACAAGCGCCGGTGTATTCGGCATGGCACGCAGCAACGTGGTATCGGGACAATGGATGCGTTCGGAGAGCATCTGCATCGTCCAACCGGCAGCAATCGAAACCACTGCGCGTCCAGGAAGCACCGGTCGGATCTGATCCAGCAATGCGCCCATTCCCTGCGGCTTGACGGCCAGCATCACCATGTGGCACTGCGCTGTTAATTCCACAGCGTCTTCCGTCGCTGTCAGCCCGGGAAACGTCTCCTTCAGCGCCTGCGCTTTCTCCCGGTTGCGAACGCAGATCATCGTTTCCTTCGCGTGCACCCATTCCGCCTTCAGCATGCCGCGCAGAATCGCGCCGCCCATGTTGCCAACGCCGATCAAGCCTATCTTCTTCATGGCTCATGCACCCCTTTTTTCTGTCAGCAGCGTTATTATACCACGTTTCCGGTCGATACACAAGCCCCGTGAAATACGGTTTTCCCAGAATGGCATCGCAGTATCCCCTGCCGCCAATTCGCAGCTTTTGTCCGCTTTCTGCCTGTGAACATGCGTCATGAAGCCTCTTTCCCATGTAACTTACACAAAACAGTTACATTCCGTAAAAGAATCGTTTTTGCCCTGTTTTCGGGACTTTTCTGCACGAAAAAAGCGATTTTTCACGCTCAATAAGGTAGATTTTCGTCATTTTCGCTGCATTTTCGGTCACTGTCATGGCTAATCTGGACGTTTGATGGCGTTTTCTTACTGTTCGCTTCACTGCACAGACTTGTCAATTTTTCAATTCTGTGATATGATATGGTTTCGTGGGCAGACTATGTGCTGCTCCGGCTTTCATGGTATTCCATGCAGGGCATTCATCAGAAGACCCTTTGAAAATAAAGGAGGATCATTCCCATGCCTACGACATCTTTTGACAAAGATTCAATCAAAGCATCCATTATCGGCAAGCTTCAGCGCTATAACGGCCGCACCATTGAGGAAGCATCCAATGGGCAGATTTACCGTGCGCTGGCTTCCACTGTGCGCGACCAGATCATGCAGAAATGGATGATCTCCCGTGAGGAGCGCAAAACAAACAACAACAAGCGTCTGTTCTATCTTTCTGTGGAATTCCTGATGGGGCGCAGCCTGTACACCAACATTCTGAACCTGGTCTCCACCGATGCGTATCAGCAGGCACTGGCCGAGCTGCATATCGACGTAGACAAGGTGCTTCAGGAAGAGCCGGAACCTGCGCTGGGCAATGGCGGTCTGGGACGTCTGGCCGCGTGCTTCATGGATTCGCTGGCCTCGCTGGATCTGCCGAGCATGGGCTGCTCCATTCGCTATGAATACGGCCTGTTCCGCCAGAAGATTGTGGACGGTCAGCAGGTAGAGCTGCCGGACTACTGGCTGGGCAATGGCAACGTGTGGGAAATGCCCGTGATGGAAGATGCCTGCGAAGTGCATTTCAACGGCCATGTGGAAATGGTCAACGATAATGGTCGCATGACCTTCCGCCATGTGGGCTATAACACGGTGGAAGCAGTCCCCTACGACATGCCGCTGGTGGGCTATGACACCTCCACGGTCAACAGTCTGCGCCTGTGGAGCGCCCGTGCCCCCAAGCGCATCGACCTGAGCGATTTCAACCATGGCCACTATGTGCAGGCCACAGAGGAAAAAGAGCTGGCGGAAGCCATCTCCAACATCCTCTATCCGGAGGATAATCACTATGAGGGCAAGCTCCTGCGCCTGAAGCAGCAGTACTTCTTCACCTCCGCCACCCTGCAATACATCCTCAAGGACTTCAAGAAGCTCAATGGCACTGACTGGAGCAAGCTGCCGGAAAAGGTGGTCATCCACGTCAACGATACCCATCCGGGTCTGGCTATTCCCGAGCTGATGCGTCTGCTGATGGATCAGGAAGGTCTGGGCTGGGACGAAGCGCAGCAGATTGTGACGCGCACCATCGCCTACACCAACCACACCATCATGGCCGAAGCGCTGGAAAAGTGGCCGGAAGACATGGTGAAGAGCCTGCTGCCGCGCATCTATCAGATTCTGGTGGAAATGAACCAGCGCCTGTGCGCCCGTCTCTGGAACGCCTTCCCCGGCGAAGCAGAGCGCGTGGGCAAGATGGCGATCATCTCCTACGGCTATATTCACATGGCTAACCTGTGCGTAGCCATGACCTTCTCCACCAACGGCGTGAGCCAGCTGCACGGCGACATTCTCAAGCAGGAAACCTTCCATGATTT